>PMBC01000112.1:32080-43781 GCA_003152835.1 Bacteroidales bacterium
GATTCAGCTGAAGATTGCCAGAGTTGTCTCGAAGCCAGGATCTCACTGGCTGATGCGGAAGTGGTTTATGGAGAGTGGGGTGATTCGAAACACTTCGACAGAAGACAAAAGACAAAAGATAAAAGAAAGTTGCTGGATGCTCGGTGCTCAGCAGTTTTCATTAACCCTACCGAGGACCCACTACCCAGAACCGAGGACCTGATTAAAAAATCATCTTCCCCACATGAACCTGCTTAAGCGCCAAAAGGTCTTTCTCCAGAAGATCGCGCTGTTCATGATCGCCGGTAAGTTCAAGGATAATAAGTCCTGCGGTTTCGCCAAAGAAGGTTTCATTTACTCCCAGACGGGTACGGATATAACAGCCATAAGCAGTAAGGATCTTCTGAACTGAAATTATTACTTCATGTTTTCTTTCTACAAGCAGACCGATGATTTCAGTTGTACCTTCAAAATGTTCTGATCTGTATTTAACTCCCTTATCCGAGAAGGCCATTTCCCTTATGATAATTCCGCCAAGAGGTTCGAGCTCCTTTATAAGCTTCTCAGATTCAGCATGATCATCTTTCAGGTGAAGTAATATATACGCTTCACGGCTGCAGACATTGTCAGTTACCTCATGGAACCCGAGACGGGTTGTAATTACCGAAGCATGACGGGAAAGCACTTCCTGAGTAAGACCTGCTTCCTTGATCCTGTCAATTATTTTGATCCCTAGAACTTTTATCATGATTTTTGAATTTCTGTTACATTTTTTTTTACCACAGAGTTTCACAGGTTAATATCTATATACCGTTGTACCTTTGTACCTTTGTACCGTTATACCTTTGCACCTTTAAAAATAAAGATCCCTCTCCCCTTTCTTAATCCTTTCAATCTTATCCTTTGTATTCTGCATCACTCCGGACTCAAGCTTCTGAAGGTTCTTTTCAACTGCCTTCCATCCCTTTTCTGCAACCTCATCCGTGGCATAATCGCATATATATTCCGATAGTGTGAGTATTGCATTCGGAGTACAAAACCTCTTAATAAATCCCGGAACAGAAAACTCCATGAAGTGCTCACCTGTCCTTCCCATCCTGTAACAAGATGTACAGAATGAAGGCAGGTAGTCGTTAGTAAGAAGTTCATCGATCACTTCTGCAAGAGAACGCGCATCACTGATTTTGAACTGCTCGCGGTTAAGGTTCTGGACTTCATTCTGCGAATCGGAATATGATCCGAGTTCAAGCTTTGTACCACCGTCAATCTGGGAAACTCCGTATTGCATTACATCCTTCCTTACATCAGGGGCTTCCCTGGCAGTGAGAATGAGACCGGTATAGGGAACTGCAAGCCTCAGGATCGGAACAAGCTTTTTGAAATCCTCATCGCTTGTCTGGTATTTGCCATCAATGTTAAGGCTGAGTGCGTCCTTTATTCGCGGAAAAGAGATCGTGTGAGGACCAACATTGTAACATGCCTCGAGATGATTGGTATGACGAAGAAGTCCAAGGACCTCGTATCTCCAGTCATAAAGACCGAAGAGCGCACCGATGCCTACATCATCAATGCCAGCTTCCTGTGCCCTGTCGAGTGCGGTAAGCCGATATTCAAAATCTCTTTTCTTCCCTCCAAGGTGATACCATTTATATGCTTCTGGATTATATGTTTCCTGGAATATCTGGTATGTCCCAATACCTGATTCACCGACAATCCTGAAGCCTTCAATATCGAGAGGCGCAGCATTTATATTTACTCTTCTTATCTCACCGTGCCCTTTCTTAACACCATAAACTGTTTTAACTGAATGGGCAATATATTCGGGAGAATAATCGGGGTGTTCGCCATACACAAGGATCAGCCTTTTCTGGCCATTATCTTCGAGCGCTTCGACTTCCTTTATTAATTCATCATCGGTCAATGTTTTCCTGATGGCATCACGGTTGGAAACCCTGAATCCGCAGTACTGACAGTTGTTTGTACACTTGTTGCCTACATAGAGAGGGGCAAAAAGTACAATCCTGTTACCATATACCTTATCCTTAAGTTCTTTAGCACCATGCCTTATCTCATCAAAAAGGTCCGTCCCGACGGAATTGACCAGTACTGCAGTTTCTTCCATTGAAAGACGGTGCTTGTCGAGTGACTTTGCGATTACATCCCGCACCCTCTGCTTATCAGGCTTTGTACTGTTTATGAAGCTCCAAATCTCCTCAGGATCAATGAATGGTTTCATTCGCTGATCCGGTATCTTCAGTTTTTCCGGTGAGAAACGCATGAAATTAAATTTATGTCAGTTGCAAAGTTACGTTGATATTAACTTATAAAGAATGATACTGATCAGTAAATGAGCTCGGATATTTCAGCTTTTGCAAGGAAAAGCCTGTCGCTTATCTTCGGATCTGTCAGATCAACAGTACCATGGATCATTTTATAAAATAATAACGTAGAATTCCGGCCTGAAAATTCTTTCTCATTTTCAAAAATATGCAGTAGGACCAGAAAACCTTTTGCCGGATCGTGGCATATGATGGCCATGCCTTTTGAATCCTTATTTTCATTTGCTGCAGAAACTGCATATATGCCGGTAGCAGGCAGAATTTTACACTCTTCAGTAATCGGCACCCTTAAAAACGATGGCAGGTTTTCAGAACCTGGGAATTCATACTTTTCAGGAATCCCTATAATCATGTAATAATGATCAAGATATGCATTGGCTCTCTGTATGTAGCCTTCGCTNNGCTTCAAAATTGTATTTTTCCCTCCAGTTCCACAGATGTTTGTAATCGCCCTCCTTATTAAACCCGAAATGATGGTTGAATCCGACAACCACAACTTTTGCATTAAGAATGCCGTGCAGGTAATCCCTCACAAATTCTTCACTAGTTACTTTTGAGAACTCCTTTGTGAATTCAACGATTACCAGGTTGTCGAGACCTGCCTTGCGAAGCAGCTCAAGCTTCTCTTCATGTGAGTTGATAAGTTTCAGGTCCTTTCCTGCAGTGTCAGGATAAAGAACTTTTCGAGGATGCGGGTCAAAGGTTATCAGGACAGATTCTCCATCGTACTTGTCGGCGAGCATTTTAAGCCGGTTGAGTATAGTTTTATGACCAATGTGGACACCATCAAATGATCCTGTGGTCACAACGGGGTTCCGGATTCCCCTTGCCTCCTCAAATCCTCTGAATATTTTCATTTTGCTTCAAGCGGCTAAATCATGTTCTCCTTGACAAAGAATGCCACTTTTTCAATTGAGGTAATCATATCATACTCCTCAAGGAATACCCATGACGGCACATTAAGAGGAATTGTTGTAAAATTGAGGATCCCTTTCACGCCAAACCGGACAGCCTCCTCAGCTATATCCTTTGCATAATCGGGGGGAACAGTAATTATGGCAATCCTGATATTAAGATCCTTCATTATTTTCTCCATATCGTTATGCGGATAGCATTTCACACCGGAGATAACCTTATTTATCTTCTGGGGATCAGTGTCGAATGATGCCACGAGATTCAGCTTTGACCTCTTGCCCTTGAAATAGCCTGCCACAGCCCTGCCAAGGTTTCCGATCCCGATTATAGCAACATTCATGCTATCATCAGAATCGATTACGGTTCCTATCTTTTCGATAAGTTCCTTAACGTCATAACCTTTTCGCTGGACTGAAGAGTAGCCAATCAGCATCAGGTCCCGTCTGACCTGGACGGCCGTAATATGAAGGCGTGCTGCAAGATCGTGTGAAAAGATAAAATTTTTCTTTTCGCCAAGGCATCCCATAAGCGTTCTTCTGTATTCGCTCAGCCTTTCAACTGTCTTACCGGGTAATTTCATAATTTATCAGGTTATGTTTATTGTTTTTTTTGGCAATCTGATTGTAAATGTGGTTCCGACATCCGGAGTGCTTTCAACTTTAATCGTCCCATGATAGAGTTCGACAACTTTCTTTACGATAGATAATCCAAGTCCGCTCCCAGAGATATTCCTGGTCTTTTCATTTTTTATCCTCACGAACTCGGAGAAAAGGTTTTCTGAGTCAGTTTTTGTTATACCGATGCCCGTATCCGAAAAAATAATGATCGCATCAGTATCAGAGCTGTCAATGGTAATATCGGCTTTCCCTCCGAATTTATTATATTTTACGGCGTTGGAAATCAGGTTATTAAAAACTATCTCCATATCACCAGGATCGGCCATGATCACAACATCTGTCCTAACCTCAAGGTTTATGCTTACATCCATCTGGATAGCATATGGCTGTACTGTTACGATAGCCCCTGAAGCTATCTCTGCAAGGTTGACCTCCTGTATTTTTTCTTCTTTTCTTTCGAGCCGTATCTTGGTAAAATCGAGAAGGTCCATTATCAGGTTCCTCATGCCTTGTATCCTCTGGAGCGATCTGTCAATATGTGTGGCATAATCGTCGATACGGTCGCCAGCCTGTTTTTCCTGCATCATCCTGAGATATCCCTCAAGTGCGTTAAGCGGAGCCTTTAATTCATGAGAGAGCACCGAGAGAAACTGGTACCTGACCTTCTTTCCATCCTGATTAAGCTTATGAGTGATCCGTTTCAGGTAAAGCTGCTTGGTAATGTTTTCAATGCTTGACTTAAGCTCCTGGGGAGTGAAAGGCTTTGGAATAAAATCGGTAGCTCCGTCGCGGGTAGCCCTGATTGCAACATCAAGTGAGGCATACGAAGTGATCATTGCAACAACAATATCATATTTCCTTTCACGGATATACTCCAGGACTTCCACCCCTTGTATGCCGGGCAGTTTATTATCGAGCAGGACAACATCAGGCTTATCCCGTTCGATCACTGTTATTCCATCTTCACCCGTGGGAGCTTCAAGGATCTCAAAAGTATAATCCTCATCCATAAACGGATAAGTAACATGAAAATCCCTGAGAATACGGGCGACTCCCGATCTTATACCGGGCTCATCATCAACCACCAGAACTTTTAAAACTGCCATATCAAAGTTTTAATAACTTCATTACCTCCTGGTCAAGCTGTTCAGGCCTGATCCCCTTCTCAAGATATTTGTCGGCCCTGATCCACGATTTATCCTTCCCTGAGTCAAGGCTGAATGACATTCCGGTCTCACGCGAGACAGCGGTGGCGAGGATAACCGGAACATCCGGATATTTTTTTTTGATCTTGTAACAGAGAATAAATCCGCTGTCGTCGCTCTCCATCATCAGATCGAAGATAGCCAGGCTGGGCTTGAACTTCGAAATTACAGCTTCTGCTTCAGACTGGCTCTCTACCGCCATGGTCTTATATCCTGCCTTCTCCAGGCTGAAAACTGTCTGGAAAAGATAATCGGGATCATCGTCTGCCACCAGGATAGTAAAATCGCTCTTCTTCATCTATTTGCAAATTTCAGATATTTCGTCAATTCCAAAAAATAATATGATAAATATGTGGTATTGTTAATTAATTAACATTGGTGTTAGTTGCTCGTTGCTGGTTGCTCGTTTATTGTCTCATCTGATTAATTGTAATGTCATTGCGAGTAGAGCGAAGCAATCCTTCTCTCCCCTTCTATCCCTTCCGTCGTGGAAGTAATATTTTAAATTTCGTTCCTGTGGGTCCTTTTGCACTATCAGTGTTAGACTCGACAGTGATCTGACCCTTATGCATTTTCACAATTCCATAAGCAGTTGCCAGACCCAGCCCGGTACCATGTCCCAGTCCCTTGGTAGTAAAGAATGGTTCAAAGATCTTTGCCCTGTCTTCTTCCTTTATTCCGGTTCCATTGTCTTCAACGATAATGCTAACATCGCTCAGTGTATCTTCGAGCAGAATGTTTATTGCTCCTTCTCCGGGCATGGCATCGATAGCATTCTTGACAAGGTTGGTGAGAACCTGCATCATCTGCTCCGAATCGAGCATCGCATCGGGATTTGTTGTCTGGTCTTTTATCTCAACCTTTACCCTGTCGGGAATTATGACACTTTCAAGGCTACGGCTAACCAGATCGTGTATGCTTACCATCTGGTGGTTTACCTGGTTCTTCCTGGCAAAATTAAGAAGTCCCGCGACGATTTTCTTGCACCGGCCTGCCTGTTCCACTACCAGTTTAAGATCCTCTCTTACAGGGTCGTCGGGTTTGCATTCATCGAGAAGAATGTTGCTGTACATTATAACGACTCCCAGCGGATTATTAAGTTCATGTGCAATTCCCGCGGAGAGCTGACCCATATGGGCTAGTTTTTCCGATTGCTTCAGAGCCTGCTTCATTGAACTGAGTTTTTCATTTGAAAGTGCAAGATCCTTGACAGACTTATGCAGTTTCTCAATTGTATATGGCAGGCACATCTCCACTTCAGCCAGCCCTTTTTTGATCGCAATCGCATGTTCGATGCATGTTTCATATCCACAGGCACCGCAATCGAGCTGATCTTTTTTTGTTATTTTGCCCATAGAGATAAGGACGTCGTTCACATCTTTTTCCTCGGGAAGAACGAATTCCTTTTCCTCAGGTTTGTGACGGACAGAAAGATCCAGATCAGCATACTCATCAAATGATGCCTTCCACTTGTCGTTATCAATTGCGAGCATCTTTGAGTTGGCGTAGGAGCTTACAAGCGCTCTCCTGTTATATTGTTTTCCGTTTTTCGATAAACCCGGACCCATTATACATCCTTCGCAGCAGAGGAGTTCCATATGCTGGTTTCTTATCAACCCGGCTTCAAACTCTTTAAGTGCCTCCTGGAAACCTATCCTTCCCTCAGCTGCAATAATATTTCCTGTAATAGCATCGTCATTGATATTTGCGGTCTGAAGCAAACCTCTGGTTACAGGAAAGATAGCTCCCCTTCCGCCTGCAGGAGGATCGAATTCGGATGGCTCGATATTACTCTCGGAGATCCCTAAAGTTGAGAGCATTTCGCGCAGCTCGACGAATGTTATGGCTTCATCTACTTCCGTGCTTTCGGCTTTTTTGGCTACGCAAGGACCTATAAAGACTACCTTGGTATCATCACCGTACTTCTTATGCATTACCCTGCTCATAGCCACCATCGGGGAAACTATGGGCGCCAGCTTATAGGCAAGTTCCTTATGGTAATATTTAATATAATTTACTATGGAGGGACAATCGGACGAGATATAATATTCACTGCTCCCGGTAACAAGCTTTTTGTACCTGTCGGCAACCAGATCGGCGCCAAATGAGACTTCTGTAACATATTCGAAACCCAGAGACCTGATCATGCCAATAAGCGTCCGGTGATCGATTTCCGAAAACTCAGCCGGAAAACTGGGGGCAATTATAGCTGCTACTTTTGTTTCCTTTTCGAGCAGATTACGTACCCTGTCGGTTGTATTAAGAAATACTTTTGCACCCTGGCTGCATACCTTTGTGCAATTGCCGCAGGCAATGCATCTTTCGACTATTACCTCGGCCTGGCCTCCCACAATGCGTATAGCTTTGGCAGGACACTCCCTTACACATGTGTAACAGGTTCGGCAAAGCTCTTTTATTGTATAGACCAGCATATTCTGAATAGATTTTAACTACAACAATACATCCCTTTTTTCAAAGTGGGTGTGAAATATTTTTTTATCAGAGATCTCCTTGTTTTCCTTAATTAGTTTTTCATAAAGGTTAATCAGAACAGGAGATTTGCATGGCAGACTTATTGCATCGGCATCGTCGGCCTGGTAAATTAATTTTGCCCTGCTCTTCTTTTCATCCTTTAACGTACTGAAGGGAAGTCCGGCCCCGTTAATGCATCCACCGGGACAAGCCATCACCTCAATTAAATCATATTGACTACCTGATGCATGAGCAGCCCTGAGTTTTTCAAGGCCCGTGAGGCCGTCAACGACAGCCACTTTCAGCTCCAGGTCGTCGCTTGATACTGTTGCTTCCCTGAATGAGCCTCCCGAGCGGAGCTTCTTGAACTGCTGCTTATCGACCTCTTTACCGGTAATCATAAAACAGAGCGACCGTGTAATTGCCTCTGCCAGCCCGCCGGATGTTTCTGCGAGGGCTGCTGCTGAACTTCTTCCTGCCATCGGATCATCGGCTGGTTCGGGTTCAATATTGGTAACGTCAATGCCATAGAGTCTGATAAGCCTTGCAAGTTCCCTTACTGTCATCACTGAATCAACGTCACTGATCCCTTTCCGCATCATGCCATCGCGTCTGGCTTCAAATTTCATTGCCATGCATGGGGTGGCAGAGACTGAATATATCTTTTCAGGTTTTACTCCCGCCTGTTCAGCTACCAGCGTCTTGATAAGTGCGCCCGTAACCTGCTGGGGTGACTTGACCGTTGAGAGCTGGGGCAAGATTGACGGTATAAACTGCTCGGCAAATTTTACCCATGCCGGGCACGCTGATATATATAATGGTGTTCTTTCTTTACCTTCGATTTTCTTCTTCAGTTCATAGGTAATCTCTGATATATATATATCCGTGCCAGTGCCGGTTATAAAAACTTTATCGAACCCGATCTTGCGGAGAATGGAATTTAAAACCCTGTCGAAATCCCTGTTATACTTTATTCCCAGTTCCTCGGCAATGCCTGAAGTTACAAGCGGTGAATACTGGATCACCTTGACGATTTCATGATTGTTCAGGTACTCCTGTACTTCGGTGATATTATGTTTCTCATGCAGAGCGCCGGTTGGGCATACAAGGACGCACTGACCGCAATGGATGCAGCTCGAAAAGTTAAAATCCCGGTCCATGGCAGGTCCGACATGTGTCATTCCTCCCCTGTTAATGAAGTCGAGCGACGTAGATGTGATAACTTCCTCACAGACCCTCACACAGCGTCCGCATAAAATGCATTTCGAAAGTTCCCTTACTATTGCCGGGCTTGACTGGTCTAGTCTTGGTTTTATCTTTTTCGCACGTATGCGACGTTCCCTGATATTGAGCTCTTCGGAAAGACGCTGAAGTTCACATTTGAGGTTTTTGTCGCAATAAAGACAGTCATCGGGATGGTTTGAGAGAAGAAGCTCAACAATCGTCTTTCTTGCCGTGATCACTCTCTGGGAATGGGTTTTTATTTTCATCCATTCCTCCACAGGATGTGAACAGGCAGTTACCAGCCGATCATGGCCTTCAACCTCAACAACGCACATCCTGCAGGCACCGGTGGGCGAAAAATCCTTCATCCTGCAGAGTGTAGGGATTATTATCCCGTTACGGTTGAGAGCCGAAAGGATCGTTTCTCCCTTTTCGGCTTTAATTTTTCTGTTATTTACCTGTATAGTGAACAGCATAATTGCTATTTGACATTTATTGCGCTGAATTTACAAATATCGAAGCATACTCCGCATCCGATGCATTTCTCCTCGACAATGAAGAATGGCTGCAGCCTGGTCCCGTATATCGCGTTAACAGGGCATTTTGAAGCGCAGGCTGTACACCCTGTGCATTTATCCACATCGATCGAAAAAGTCCTCAGTCCCCTGCAGACATTGGCCCTGCATTTCCTGTCGAAAATATGTTCCTCGAATTCCTCCCTGAAATTAGTGAGCGCGCTGAGAAATGGATTTGGCGCCGTTTGTCCGAGACCGCAAAGCGAAGTGTCTTTCATGACTGCTGCAATGGTTTCGAGCTGCATAACTCCCTTAAATCGTTCGAGAGTTGTTCCAGAATCCTCGTTCAGTGGTTTTTTAATGACACTCTCAAGTATCTCCAGCATCCGCCCGGTACCTTCGCGGCACGGAATACATTTCCCGCAACTCTCGTTCCTGATGAACTCCATATAATACCTGACCAGGTCGACCATGCAAGTATTTTCGTCGATAATGACAAATCCGCCTGCTCCCATGCTGATCCCTTTCTCCTTCATAACCTCATAATCGACTGTAATATCGAGGTTCCCGGGAGTTATGAATGATCCTGAAGCACCTCCAATCTGAATTGCCTTAAGCTCCTTTCCTTCACGTATCCCATCGGCAATATCTTCGAGTATTGACTTTATCGTTGTACCCATTTCAACCTCGACCACACCTGTCATCCGGCCTTTGCCGGCCACAGCAAATACCTTTGTGCCAGGACTCTTTTCCGTGCCGAGGGTACGGAACCATTCCGGGCCGTTGTGCATTATTACCGGGACATTCATAAGGGTTTCGACATTATTGATCACAGTCGGTTTCCCGAAGAGTCCGGCCGTGACAGGATATGGCGGCTTAAGCTGAGGCATTCCCCTTTTACCTTCAAGGGTGCTGATAAGAGCTGTCTCTTCACCGCATACAAATGCGCCCGGTTCCTTCCGGATAATGATATCGAGGTTATAACCGCTCGAGAAAATATTATGACCGATAATTCCGAAATCCCTGGCCTTGTCAATAGCCTTCTGAAGCTTTAGCCGGGCATGCTCTGATCCATTTCTGAAGAATACGATTGCATTGTTTGCACCAATTGCATAAGAGGCAATTGCGATTCCTTCAACAAGCCTGTGAGGATCGCTTTCGAGCATTGTTCTGTCGGTAAAGGCTCCCGGATCGCTCTCTTTCGCATTACAGACAAGGTAGCGTGATGATGCAACAGTATTTAAAGCTTGCTTCCACTTAAGCCCGGTAGGATAACCCCCGCCGCTCCGGCCTCTTAATCCGCTCTTTTCAACTATGTTGCAGACCTCTTCATAAGTATAATTCCTGATTGCCTTTACGTAGGCTCTGTAACCTCCCCGTGCAATATACTCTTCAATGCTTTCAGGGTCGTAGCAGCCGCAGTTATTGAGAATCACTCTTTTCTGATGGGCAAAAAAAGGAAGATCTTCCATGAATGTTATCCCCGGCCATAGTTCAAAGCCTTTGCTTCCATTCTGACCTACAAGATCATCCTTGCTGATGTCGTTATGAAAAACACCGTTGAGAAGGGTATCAACTTTTTCTTCTGATATGTTCCTGAAATAGAGCTTATTTTTGCCCGGAAGCTGAATGCATAAAAGCGGCTCAAAATTGGAAGGACCTGTGCAGCCGACCTTAACAATCTCAGTGCCCGGCTCATTTTCATCAATATATGCTTTTACAGCAGCCCATGTCTTTTCAGAACCTGCAATTATGCTGCTTGTGCCTGATGAAATATAAATGACCGCCTTTCCTGCTCTTTCTCGCCTGATCTTCTGAAGGAGTTTTTCAGTCTCTCCAGTCAGCGTATCAGATTCAAACAGCAGAACCTTCTCAACCAGAATTTTTTTCAGATCTTCCATCTAGTCATTATCAATGAAAAACCTCAACTTTTTTATCAGCTCAGGGATCTGGTCAGGTTTCACAAAAGGGTGATATTCATCATTGACGCTGATAACCGGACCATTATTGCAGCCTCCCATGCATGTTACAATCTCATAGCTCAGTTTCCCATCACGGCTTGTCTGTCCTGCATTTAAACCTGTCTCTTCCCTGATTTTATTTATCACAGCAAGTGATCCGTTCAGGAAACATGAAGTGCCATTGCAAATCCTTATCCTTATTTTTCCAGCAGGAAAGAACTTAAACTGATCATAGAAAGTGGCAAGACCATAAATCTTTGTCGTGCTCAGCCCCACAAAACTGCCGACCTTTACGATAACCTCTTCAGACAGATGACCATTATCATCCTGTATTTCCTGGAGGAGAGGTATCAGATCTTCTCTGCGCCCAGCGTTGTACTTTTTAAGAATTGTATCTATTTCTGTACCCATCAGTCAATTAATAGGATATACAAATATAATATTTTATTGTTAATAAAATAACATTGTTTATTT
>PMBC01000112.1:43787-44940 GCA_003152835.1 Bacteroidales bacterium
CTTTTATAGCAAAGAAATATTTATTACATTTGGAGTCGTTGTTTTTCAAGAAACAGTAATCCGATGTCCAGGGAAACAGAAATGCATATTTGTCTTGGAAGCTCCTGTTTTTCCAGGGGGAACAAGGATGTTGTAATCTTTATCAGGGACTACCTGAAAAAAAATCATCTCGAGGATAAGGTCATCTTTAAAGGCGGCCGCTGCATGGGTCATTGCAGCAACGGTCCAAACCTGATGATCAATGAAGTGATTAAAGAGGGAGTGACCATATCAAAAATCGAGGCGATTCTTGACCAGGAATTAGTAAAATTCAAATAAACCAGCACGGAGAGATGGACAATAAAAAGCCTGTTCTTTATATTGACGATGCCCGATGCAGGAATTCATATTCATGCGTTCGTGTTTGTCCGGTAAATGCTGTGGAAGTGAGGCCCCAGAGGGCTCATCCCCTGATTCACCCCGAACGATGCATCGGGTGCGGATTATGCTATGTCTCGTGTTCCCCGAAAGCGATAGAATTCCGCAACTCAAAGGACAAGGTCAGGGAACTCCTGTCATCGGGCCGAAAGTGCGTGGCTCTGATAGAGCCAAGCATCGCATCGGAATTTGACGACATTACCGACTTCAGGAAGTTTGTGGCGATGATCCGTTCCCTTGGCTTTGATTATGTCAATGAGGTCTCGTTTGGAGTTGACCTGATAGCCTCAAGATATGCAGAAATTTTCAGCAGTGCAGAAGGCAAGTATTACATAACTGCCAACTGCCCTGCCATAGTGAAGCTTATTGAAAAATTTCACCCCGAACTGGTGCCCAACCTTGCTCCGCTGGTCTCACCTATGATCGCTACTGCAATGGTTGTTAAAGAATTATATGGCGATGATGCTGCAATAGTTCACATAGGTCCGTGCATCGATGCAAAAGATGAAGCCAGAAATTATAAGGATGGAAAACTCGTTGAGAGTGTGATTACCTTTATTGAACTGAGGCAGCTTTTTGATGAGTTCAAGATACAGGAAAGGCTTGTCAAAATGTCAGAATTTGATCCTCCCTACGGTTTCTGGGGAGCACTTTACCCTGTACCGGCAGGTATTATACAGGCAGGCGGGATAAAGCGCGACATGGTTTCAAGCAGGGTAATTACCGCTTCCGGCAA
>PMBC01000052.1 GCA_003152835.1 Bacteroidales bacterium
TTAACTCCTATTTTTATTTCCTGATTAATGTTTTGGAAAAGTCATAAATCATGACAATCTTGTATTGATAAAATACAAGTTTTTATGAATAAAATAATTTCCGGTGAGAATAACAGGCAGAAACTGGTTTCTCAGGGTTTCCTTATTCCATTCATTCTTATCAGCAGTCTCTTCTTTCTGTGGGGTATTGCTCATGGTATGCTGGATACACTGAACAAGCATTTCCAGGATATGCTTCACATGTCGAAAGCTCAATCCGGGATGATACAGTTTTCAGTATATACCGCTTATTTCTTAATGGCGCTTCCGGCAGGATATTTTATGAGACAATTCGGATATAAAAAGGGCATTATACTGGGACTATTTCTCTTTGCTTCAGGAGCATTTCTGATTGCAGCAACCACATCTTTTGAATCGTTCTGGATTTTTCTGATATGTCTGTTCATAATGGGATGCGGACTGGCAACTTTGGAAACTGCAGCTAATCCATATACCACCAAACTGGGGCCAAAAGAATCTGCCGAACGGCGGATAAATTTTTCACAATCATTCAATGGACTGGCATGGGTGATTGGCCCATTGATCGGTCTTTTTATTTATGGAAATAATAGTAACGTAGCAGGCGAGAAACTCAGTTCAATGATCTTGCCTTATTCAATTATCGGAGGGACAGTTTTACTTGTTGCCGTTTTATTTGTTCTGACAAAACTGCCTGAGATTAAAGAGGAAGAAGATCCCGGCATTCAAACCGGCACTGTTTCTGCAGGGGGGGGTGCTGAAATCAAGCCGCTTTTTAAACAGCGGCACTTTGTATTGGGAGTAATAGCACAGTTTTGCTATGTGGCCGCACAAACCGGAGTATTTAGTTATCTGATCAATTTTG
This sequence comes from Bacteroidales bacterium, assembly GCA_003152835.1. Taxonomy (GTDB): domain Bacteria; phylum Bacteroidota; class Bacteroidia; order Bacteroidales; family VadinHA17; genus LD21. Next base: position 884 of record PMBC01000052.1, read on the forward strand.
TTACAGATGTTAATCAGCATCCACATTTTGCTGTTGCCTATGGACCATATTTCCTGTCAATCGGATTTGCCTTATTTATGATTGGTCGTATGTCGGGCAGCTTTTTCATGAAATATCTGGAACCAAAAAGACTGCTGGCATTTTACGCTTTAATGTGCTGCCTGTTGTTACCGGTAGTTAGTATCAGGGCAGGCTGGACTTCTCTGATTGCACTTTATGGAGTTTTCTTTTTCATGTCTGTTATGTTTCCAACAATTTTTGCCCTGGGTATAAAAGATCTGGGACCTAAAACAAAAAAGGCTTCATCATTTATTGTAATGTCAATTGTCGGTGGAGCAGTATTCCCGCCGGTTATGGGTCTTATAGCTGATAAATTCAATATGTCTGTAGGATTTTTTGCTCCAATCCCGTTTTTTATTTTCATCCTTTATTATGCTCTGAAAGGAAGTGTCGTGAGGGAATAGCAATTCCGCTTTTTCGGATTTGAAGGAAGTGATTATACTTTGCAGGAAGAAGAGTCAGGAAAGATCGTTTTAATGATTGTCGGGAAATGAATACAGCATCTTCGGATAATTAATATATTTGTTTGGTAAATGCTGATAATCAGATGATAAAATTTTTTCATCGGTCAAAAAATCAGACTAAGGGAGACGAAATGAACTTTTCTTCTTTTTTCCATTCATCTCCTGATCTCCTTTTCGTATTTGATCCGGAAAGCTATATCATTGAGGTTAACAAAACAGCAGCAGATAAGCTTGGCTATAAGACTGATGAGTTGCTTGGGAAATCGATGTTTGATCTTCATCCTCCGGGTAAAAGGGCCGAATGTGAAAGATATCTGAATGAAATACTTGATGGCAAAAGATCATATTGCCCACTCCCCCTTGTAATGAAATCCGGAGAATTGCTTATTGTAGAAACGAAAATTGGCAGGGGTGTCTGGAATGGGGCGGACGTTATTTATTCAGTAAGCAAAGATGTAACTGACCGTGTAAAAGCTGAGGAAGCAGCCAGGGAAAACGAGGAACGCTACAGGATCCTTTTCAGCAATATCAATGATGCCGTATTTGTGCATGAGTTCACTGATGATGAAATGCCCGGTAAATTTATTGAAGCAAATGATGTGGCATGCCAGAGGCTCGGATATACAAGAGAAGAACTCCTTAATATGTCGCCGAAAGATATTGATGCACCCGAAGGTTGGGCTTTGGTACCCGGAGTGATGGCAAAACTGAAAGCCGACAGTCATATAATGTGGGAAGGCATTCATGTGACAAAAGGAGGTAAAAAGATCCCGGTGGAGATCAGCAATCATCTTTTTGAGATGGAAGGGAGACGGGTTATTCTTTCAGCCGTTCGGGATATTACCGACAGAAAAGCTTCAGAAGAGCTTCTCAGGCGAAGTGAGGAAAAATACAGGAAGATATTTGAAAATGTCAGGGACACATTCTATCAGGCCGACATCAACGGTATTATAACGGATATAAGTCCTTCCATTGAACGGTATTCCGGTTACCAGCCTGACGAACTGATAGGGATGAAGGTCGAAACTTTATACAATGACCCGAAGGAGAGGGAAGCATTGCTGAAGATTCTTTATGAAAAAGGGGAAGTGCGTGATTATATAATACACCTTGTTCATAAAGACAGAAGACTGGTTTATGTGTCAGCCAATATTCACCTTCTTTACGGACCTGACGGCAAGCCTTTCAGCATTGAGGGGTCACTAAGAGATGTATCTGAACGATTCCAGGCCCAGGAAAAAATACAGGAAAGCGAGCAGCTGCTCAGGAAACAGAATGAAGAATATGCCATTCTTACAGAGGAACTTAAAATTGCCAGGGACAAAGCTGAAGAGAGCGACCATCTGAAATCAGCCTTTCTGGCAAATATGAGCCATGAGATAAGAACTCCAATGAATGGCATCGTGGGCTTCTCACAAATGCTGGGGGATCCCAGTCTACGGAAAGATGAAAGGGAGGCATTTATAAAAATCGTCAATTCAAGCTGCGAGCAGTTGCTGCATATTATTAATGACATAATTGATATCTCAAAGATTGAAGCCGGGCAGGTTGATTTTTTAGAGTCTACATTCAGCATCAGGGAACTGCTCGAGGAGGTATATTCGTTCTTTTTACCTGCTGCGAAAGAAATCAAAATAGAACTTGCCCTGGATCCAGTTCCGGCAGACATTGAGGAAAATATCATTTCTGACCGTACCAAGATCCGCCAGATGCTTGATAATCTTATGAGCAATGCCCTGAAGTTTACCAATTCGGGCAGGGTGGTCATCAGTTGCGGACTTGAAGATCAGTTCATAAGGTTCATGGTAAAGGATACCGGCATTGGAATACGTCCCGGGATGCAGGAGATTATCTTTGAGCGTTTCAGGCAGGCAGATACCTCATTTGCAAAAACACACAGCGGTACAGGTCTCGGACTTTCAATTTCAAAGGCATTTGTAGAAAAAATGGGAGGATCGATAGGGGTGATATCTGAGGAGGGGAAGGGCTCTTCTTTCTGGTTCAGATTGCCATATAATCCATTTACAGGCGGAATTGAAAATGAGGTTCCGGTAACTAAAAAATCAAAAGCCGGAGAGAAAATAACGGTTCTGGTAGTTGAAGACGAGGAGATAAACTGGCTTTATATTAATGAGATTCTGAAGAAACAGGCAAAGCTGCTTCATGCGGTAAATGGAGTTGTGGCGCTTGATCTGGTAAAGAAAAATCAAGATATCGACCTGGTGCTGATGGACATCAAGCTGCCTGACATTAATGGACTTGAACTTACAAAGATGATCAAAGCAATCAACAAAAACCTGCCGGTTGTAGCACAGACGGCGTATGCTCTTGCCGGCGACCGTGAAAAGGCTCTTAATGCCGGTTGTGTGGAATATCTTACCAAGCCGGTCAGGAGAGATGAACTCCTGAATCTTGTATCAGATTTTTGCAAATAGAAAATCCCTGCTGACAGATGGTTCCTCAGGCCGGATTCCATGTTAGGTTTGGGATTGTATATACTTTTAATTAGCTCATACAATTTATTATATTTAACTTTAATATGATTTAAAGATGGTGAAAGTCAGGTAAAAGCATTGTGTGAGTGTGCAATTCAGCAGATTATTTTTAAAATGCTTTTGTGACTGACGAGGCTGTGGCATAAGTATGGTGAAGGCTTTTATATATGAAGCAGAAGGTTGCAACAGAGGAAATCCTCTAAGAAAGGTACAGGGTGCATGGTACACGGTGCAAGGAATTTGTAATCTGGCTTCTTCCCTGAACCGTGTACCATTTGAATATCCTGATCTGGAATAAAAAAGGAATAGTAACTATGAAAAGATGCATTCTTTATTTGTTATTTATCCTGGTAATTTTAATTGCCTCATGTTCAGCCATCAGGTACAACCGGGGTTACAGATATGATGATGAATTCCGTGGCGGGGTCAGGAATTATATCAGGGTAAGTATAAAGCCTGAGGAAAGGCGGACGGAGATTGGGGTTGCCAGGGTTATCATAGAAAAGGAAGTAAAAGGAAGCCTTGAAAATGTGAAGGCCTATTTTGTAGTTTCCAGGACTCCGTCGAGTTTTAAATCAGAGAAGACTGGTTATATAAAGGTTGGTGACCACAAGTTTGAGCTCAGCATTGAGAATCCGGTATCGGAATTAAGGACAAAAAGTGAAGCCACCATGTCGGGTTTTTCCAGGTCGGACAGCACAGGAGTTGAATCGGAACAGTCGGCGGATATAGAGACGAGAGTATGGAATGAAGATAAGTTTATACTTAATCTATCGGGTGAGATAGTGTCAGAAGTTTTAGAAGCGAGGGAAGTAATATTTCGTTTTTATTTCGGGCCTGTACCGGTGACGTACAGGATTACAGGGTCGACTCTGGAGGAGTTGAAGGAAGCATTGAAATGACTTCAATGCGAAGTGACAGATCAAAAAATAATGCTTTTATCGATATGAAAAAAACAGGTATACTGATTATTGTAATCTCAGCATTATTATCAGGTTGTGGGGTTTATAATCCTTTAACATGCGATATTCCGCTTATAAACAACAAGCATGATATACGAATAGATGGCGGACGATCCCTGGCTGAAGCTGTAGGTGGAACTATATCATATGGCCTTACTGATAAAGTTGCACTACAATTTGCAGGCAGCAAATCTAGCGAGAAAAATAACTATTATTTCCAACTGGCTCCGGGGTATTATAAAAATCTTGGAAATCAAAAAATTATGGAGATTTATGTTGGATATGGAACAGGAACCGGTTACTCTTATAATGATCCTCATCCAGGGCATATTCAAGGCGACTATCAGCTATATTTTGCTCAAATTAATATAGGAAAGATTAATACCAAATTTGCACATACTGATCTTGGGCTTGGATTTAAAACAGGTTATTTGCATTCAAACCTGGTTGATGCCGGTTATTATGCCCCTTCTTCTTCAGGTAACTATAAATTTGATTGTGCAACTTTTGAGCCTCATGCAATTTTGCGATCTGGCACTGAAAACATTAAAATCTGCTTTAAGCTTGCAGGCTGCTTTATTGTTAAATTTAATAATATACCGGAGTCTTATCCATATTTTTATTTTAATGCTGGTTTAGGCTTGAACTTCAACTTCTAACTGATTATAAAAACAACTGCGAACACCCAACTCGGACAATAAAGGTTATAAGCCATTAATTCCCGCTCCAAAGACAAGCGGATTATTTAACTATGACAACTTCGGTTTCCTTTGAAAGATCCTTAATCGCCCCATGTGGTATAAATTGTGGAACCTGCATGGCCTTTCTCAGAGTCAAAAACAAATGTTATGGTTGTTGGGTGGATTTTGACTCGAAACGTAAGACCTGCTGTGAGTGCAAGATTAAAAATTGTGAACTGCTCGCAAAGACATCTTCAAAATTTTGTTACGAGTGCAAAATATTTCCCTGTGAGAAAATTAAACATATCGACAAGAGATACAGGACAAAATACAGAGCGAGTCTGATCCAAAATCTTGTTACGATAAAAGAAACCGGGATTACAACCTTTCTGGAACTTGAGGTAAAAAAGTGGACTTGCCCAAACTGCGGATCAACTTTAAGCGTTCACCGTGACCATTGTCTGGTCTGCTCGTTCGAGTTAACCTGACGGCTTATAGACATGCTTACTTTATTACCGAAGCGTTATGTCCTATAAATAACCTCTCCAATGACACTATCAACTGCCTGTAACTAAGAAGGACTACTACAAAAATACCCGGACTACTTGATAAATATGATATCGAGATTGAAAAATGAATGGCAAAATGAACAATTGCCATCAGAAATAATGGATATTGTACTTACCTCAAGGATTAGGAAAGAGAAAGTCTTCAGGTTATAATGAAACCGATGGCGGAGTAAGATCTACGGTACACAAACGGTTTAGAATTATAAAACAATCTGGCTCGATTATTGCACTCAATCCAGGAGAATTTAAATGTGAAACCATATATATTCTTTTCTGTTTTCTGCTTTGACTCCGGCTCAAGACAATTCAGTGTATATCCTTCAAAAAAACATTAAACCATGAAAAACTCATTTATACTTTTAATTTTGATTTTTGGATCAAATCTTTATGGGCAATCAGATTCGATTGAAAAGGCTATACTCTACAATAAATTGTTGTCCAAAGAAATCGGGCAGGGAGAATACTCAAAAATTGGCATGAGATGGAACCAGACAATAAAGGAAATCAAAAAATATCCTGATTTGCCTTTAGATCAGAATGGCCAGGTTCACTATTCATTTCTCAATAAATTCGTTGATATTAATAAAGAAAAACTTTTCACCCGAACCCTTGAATGGCTGTCGATTAATTATGGATTAGTTCCTTCTTATATATACTCAAATCTGGAAGACGGAAAAATAATATTCAGAAACAATTTAAATATTAATGACATTAATAGCTGTAATTATACTTCTGTTATTTCAATAAAAAACGAGAAAATTCTGATGGAAATTATAAATATTGGATATCAGGCATACAACGAAGGACATTATTCGTATAATGAATGGGTACCGGATAAAACCCTGAATTTTAGTATTTCTCAGGTTTATCCGGTAATCTTAAAAAACCCTTTAGAATGGAATTCAAATTTAAACTTGCTCAAGACCACAAATGAACTTTTTAATACTGAGGAAAGAAATCTCTACAATTATATCATGAGCTATGCTGATTCCTATGTGTTTTAATACAATCCGGGAATTTTTCGCATACAATTGTGCAATCATGCAATCAGGAAGGCATAAGGCATAAGGCAATAGGCGTCGGGCTCCAGGCCATTTTTAGAATATTTACTTTTGTCTTTCCCACGAAAGCATATTTTACGAGTAAGTGAACATTAACACAAAGGAGACATGATAGAAACTGAAAGACTAATTCTTAAACCTTTGACTTACGAACAACTCAAAAAATATATTAAACTTGACAACTCCTTAGAGACAGAATTAAACTTAAATACTACATCAAGGACAATTTCGGCTGACCTCAAAGAAGCTCTTGAACAAACTATTTTACCAAACGTCGCAGACGCAAATAAAAATTATTTATTCTCTACCATCTGGACTATTATTTCAAAAGCAGATAACAAAATGGTTGGCGATTTATGTTTTGTGGGAGTACCAAATGCAGATGGAGAAATTGAAATTGGTTATGGAACCTATGAGGAATTCAGGAAAAGGGGATTTATGACAGAGGCTGTGGGTGCAATGATTAAATGGGCTAAAAAACAACCAAGTATTAGAACAATCATTGCATCAACCGACAAAAACAATGTTGATTCGTTCTCAATTCTTCAAAAGAATAATTTTACAAAATCCGGAGAAACCGAGACACTTTTTAATTGGCGACTTAAAATCACTTAGCCTCTAAAGGGCAATATCAATGATTAAATTCCAAACGAAACGCTAACACTGACAATGAGGGTGGTATTGCCAGACTATCAGGGGAAATATTTTTGGACAGATAAGAACTCACAGACATGTCACATCAAAACGAATCAATAAAATCAATTTATTTTGCTTTATCAGCAAACCTTGGAATTGCAGTTACAAAAACAATTGCCGCTGTTATAACCGGTTCTGGTGCAATGCTGGCTGAGTCAATCCACTCTTTCGCCGATTGTGGTAATCAGGGACTTCTGTTCTGGGGTTTAAAAGCAGCAAAGAAAAAACCAGACCTGGAACATCCCCTGGGATACGGGAAAGAAATCTATTTCTGGTCGTTTATCGTTGCAATGATCTTATTCAGCATGGGTGGTTTATTCTCGATTTACGAGGGCATCCATAAGATCCATCTTCATGAAGGATTGAAAAACCCCGTAATTGCAATTGTCGTTTTGGCAGTTAGTATGATTTTCGAAGCCGCTTCGCTTTATGGCTGTCTGACCCAAATCAATAAGCTGAGGCATAATGTATCTCTTTGGACATGGTATAAAAACAGTCGTCAAAGTGAATTGGTTATTGTCCTGGGTGAAGACACTGCCGCATTGCTGGGTCTATCCTTTGCAATTATTTCGATTGTCATCTATATTATAACCGGGAACCCTGTTTTTGACGCAATTGGAAGCATTGGCATCGGCGTTTTGCTGATCATTGTTTCATTTATTATTGCCATAAAAGTTAAAGGTTTATTGATAGGACAAAGTGCTGACACCGAAACTCACGCGAAAATAAAAACGTTACTGGAAGCCAGACCGGAGATTGACCAGGTATTTAATCTGATAACCTTGCAATTGGGCACTCAGATAATGGTTGCTGTAAAAGCAAAAATGGCAAAAGTTGATTCTGTCGATCAACTGATTAATAACATAAATACTTGCGAAGCAGAATTAAAAAAAGAAAATTCCTCTATTCAGTGGGTGTTTTTCGAACCCGACTTCAAAGAGTGATCAGGTTGATTAATATTTCAGTCCCGGCCTCGGACATTTCAATCGAACTCTTCATATTAATATAGTTACAGAATGGACAATAATAAATTTACAATCCGCGATAGGCTTAAAAGCTTCAGGTTCGCATTTAATGGCATAAGGATTCTTCTGATACATGAGCATAATGCATGGGTACACCTCTTTGCTGCCATATGTGTTATCCTGGCTGGATTCTTATTGAAAATTTCAATATTGGAATGGGTAGCAATAATAATTGTAATCGGGTTTGTAGTCGCTCTTGAAGCGATCAATTCATCCATTGAAAAGCTGTCTGATTTTATATCACCAGAAAAGCATAATCAAATAAAAACAGTCAAAGATCTTTCTGCAGCAGGTGTTCTAATAAGTGCAATAGCTGCGGTTATCGTCGGGTTATTAGTATTTATACCAAAGATTTTTGCTCTTTTTAATGCCAGATAGATATTATAATATGTACCCCTTTGGAATCCCATAATTTATTTTAATCTTCATTCTATATGATGCCCCAGCTTAATTGTGTTTTAATCATAGAGATATCATTACACATCAATGAAAGGCATTATTAAATTGCTAAAGTATTACGTTGTGTGATATGTTTTTATCCAATATATTCACATGGGTCGAGTTACAGAAAAACCTATTGCTTTATGCCTGGAGTTTCCATGAGGAATCTCATCTCACCTTCAGCAATAACTGAATTGTTTTGAAGTACCCTTCCGGTTATTATAGTATAGCCCAACAATTCATTTTCTATTATTATCTCTGATTGTATTTCCGTATTTATTACCGGTAAAGAATGAATTATAAGGTTTTTAATAACGCCAATAAATCCAGGTTTTACTTCTTTTTGTGCCGACAACTGAAGATAACCTTCATAAGCGGCAGCTGTCTGTGTAATGAATTCTATCAGACCTGCTTCCTGAAGGTGTCCTTCATAACAAAACACATTTGATTCCTTAATAAAAAGTCGCCCTCTGGCTAACTTCTCACCTGAATGAGTCAGTTGATCAATCATTACCATAGGTGGACGGTGGGATATCAGATCAAGAATTTCGTATTCCTCAGGTTTCATTGCGCTTACGGGTGTTTTGCCTCTCCAGGATGTCACATAAAACTATTTCTGTTTAATATGATCATATATGTAATCATATAAATTTCCCATAGTTTTCAGGGAGGTCACTTCCTCTCCTTTCAGGGTTATGCCGAATTCTTTTTTAATAATTACTGCTATATCGACAAAATCGAGGCTTTCAAGACCAAGGTCATCTTTCAGATGAGCACCTGGGGAGATCTTTTTCTCCTCAATCTCAAATTCCTGTATTAACAAACTGTTAATTGTTTTAATAATGTCTTCTCTGTCCATATGAATAGAAATGATTCCTAAGTTAATGAAACTTTCTAATAATCAAACATGAGTTAGTGCCACCAAATCCGAAAGAATTTGAAAGGAAAATATCAATCTCTTTTGGAATTGTTTTCGCGACGATATTTAGTTTAGCAGTGAATTCGTCAGGTTCCTCGAAGTTAATATTAGGTGCAACAAATGAATTTTGCATCATAATCATAGAATAAACTACCTCACTTGCACCAGCCATCCAAAATTCATGTCCAGTCATCGATTTGGTAGATGAAATGGCCGGTCTGTATTGGCTAAAAACATAGTCAAGTGCCTTTGCCTCAATCTGATCACCTATAGGTGTTGAGGTTGCATGGGCATTAATATAATCTATTTTATCAGGACCGAGTTCAGCATCCTTCAATGCCATCGAAATAGCCCTTATCTGCCCTTTAACGTCAGGAACCGAAATATGCATCCCGTCGGAAGAGAAACCATAACCGATAACTTCGGCAAGTATAGGTGCTCCTCTCCGGATTGCTTGCTCCATGTCTTCAAGTATAATGGTTGCTGCACCTCCGCTTGGGACCAGACCGTCTCTTTTTATATCAAAAGGCTTTGAAGCTTTTTCGGGTGCTGATTCAAGTTTTGAAAAAGCTCCTAATGCATCGAAGCTGCCTACAGAGAAGTGATTTACTTCCTGAGATCCTCCGCAGACTATAGTCTTCTGATACCCATGCCTGATCATAAAAAAACCCATTCCTATGGCGTGGGATCCGCTGGCACATGCTCCGCTAATAGTAAAATTAATGCCTTTCAAGTGGAAGATCACCGACAGATTCATTGTGACTGTTGAATTCATGGATTGGAAAACAGATCCTGAACTGACCATCCCTGTATCTCGTGTTTTACGAATAATATCGACTGCTTCAATAACCGGGAGTGAAGAACTGTCATTTCCAAATATGATGCCTACATCATTCTGTTCAATGTATTCTGGAGTGATGGCAGCTATTTTCAAAGCTTCTACAGTGGACATGTATGCATATTCTGCATGCTGCGGCATGCTGACACGCGCCCGGCGATCAAGAATACCCTTGAGCTGAGGATGATCAACTTTTCCGGTTAGTCCGGATTGGAATCCAAAGTTTTTTCTTTCAGGATCCAGAATTATGCCGGATTTACCCTTATATAGAGAGTTTTTTACTTCCTCAAGGTTTTTTCCGATTGAAGAATAAATACCAATTCCAGTAATTACAACTCTGTTCATAGAAGAACAAAAAAAATAATTTATGAATACAATCCTCCGTTGACAGAGATTACCTCACCTGTTATATAGGATGATTTTTCAGATGCCAGAAAACAAACAACCTCTGCTACTTCCTCAGGTAATCCAAATCGGTTAAGCGGAATCATACTTTTTAATTCCATCTCATTTAAATCTTTTGTCATGTCAGTTCTTATTAATCCGGGAGCAACAGCATTTACTGTGATATTTCTCTTGCCTATTTCTTGTGCCAATGCTTTGGTTGCACCTATAATAGCAGCTTTTGAAGCGGAATAATTCACCTGGCCGGGATAACCTCTCAGTCCCGACAAAGATGCCATGTTAATAATCCGCCCATATTTTCTTGCAAGCATGTTTTTCAGGACCGCTCTTGTCACATAAAAAAATCCATCAAGATTAGTATCTAACACATCATGCCAATGGTGATTCTCCATCCACATCAGAAGAATGTCTTTCCTTATTCCCGCATTGTTAACAAGAACCTCTATAAACTCGTCCTTGTGTTNNGTCTGAAGAGCTTCCTTTTCGTTAGATTTAAAATTTACCAGAACATGAAAATCCAATGAAACGAGTTTGATACAGATAGCTCTTCCAATGCCTCTGGAACCTCCTGTGACTAATGCGTATCTCATTACGAATAAGGCTATAAATCAGTTAATTAATTCAAAACATTAATAAGTCGGTTACAAATATAATCTTTAGTTTTTTTTATTTCTAAATATATTGTAAATCGTCAGCCTGAAGTTTACCGGGAAAGGCATAAATTTATGGTGTGGTTCTGAAGAAAATGCATACCCGATAAACCACACAAAAATGGAAGAAAACAACATTCAGAACCTGATGAAACCAAATGAGATGTTCCTTAATGGTCTTTATACTATTAAACGAATACTTCGGGAAGGTAATAGCAATAAACTATCGATCCTGATCCAGCTTAATCCTTCTCACGAAATATTNNTATTTGTCATATATAAATCCGGTGGTGAATAACATAATAAATTTTGATATGGAACTCAAGGAAATTGGGAATGACAATATTTTTTGTAATGCATTCTTATACTTTGAATCAGTAGTTTTTTGCCGTTTTAAAGGGGATTTTAAAATTATACGAAGATAAAATCCAGCAAAGTTGTATCTTCTGTCACAGAGCCGGAGTCACCGTTATTTTTACTGACATATAAGCTAATAATAGCCGGGGTCGCAACATTTAGGTCTGTAAAGCGCCTTCCTGCGGTATTGAATCAGTACCTTCAGAAGGCTTTATTCTTTTCTTATGCTTCGGATGCCAGATGCTTTTTATTAACCAGACCGCAAATGCAATAACGAGACCGCCGCCTCCAATACCTACAAGAAAGGCTAATCCTACCATTCCATTGCAGGAAAGGCCACATGCTGCTGCTGCCACTAAAAAGCCTAATGCCAAAGCTGCCAGGACAGCCAGTACTGTATAAAAACTTTTCAAACCCCGGCTCGTTTCTTTTTTCTGGGGAGCTGTTTGTTCATCCTGTAACTGATTATCATTCGGATAATATAACAGCTGCTTCGGTTTCTGACTATTATAATTCAGGATATTCACATTTTGCTGTTGATGGCCTTTAAAACTGACCATGTTGGTTAAGGAAGCTCTCATTCCGGGATCATTTCCGGCATTGACCATAAGCAAGAAACCAGATAATGCCAGTGCCAGGTCAAATGTTTTTTGCCTTAAATATGAGTGTTTAAAAAAATTAATTGAAGAATACTTTACAGGATATAACAAAGATGAAGTTAAAAATGCTCCCACTAAAATATCCCTTGAAAGATCTGAAAAATGTATTCCGTTGTCAGCAAGCCTTTCTCCAAGCATGACCCCCGCAGTTCCCAGTGCAATCTGAATACCTGCAAACATGAATCTTGTTTTCCATGGATTCATGGCTGCCCAGAAGGAAATATTTGAAGCAAGTTTTGGTGAGGCTTTAATCGCTGCTAAAGGGATCAATCCACCTAAAATTGCCATCATTAAAATAAAGATCTCGTTTCTTTGAAAAGGCGTTTTCTGTGATTGATCTGATTTTACTGTATTCAGTATTGATACCCTGGCTTCATCAGAGGACTCATCCGGTATAATGCTATATATGTCCTCTTGCTTTAAAACAATATATGAATAACCGGATTCATCATTTACTTTGTTTATTGGAAATAGTATTTCTTCCTGTAAAGGACTAATGATAAGATCCTTTGGCTCATTAATTAGTCTTACCGGATCCGGAAGTTTTCTCAATTCATAATGATATAGGTTAATCTCTGAACTTTTAAGTATCTGTTGAAGAAACAATAGTTCATTTGTTCCGGAATTAGTCAGTACATGGTAATTTTGGGTTTCTCCCAAACTATAAATAAACTTTTCCGGATGCTTATCCTTTCTGGTGATATTTTTAGATGAATAACCATTATGTGTGTTATTCCAGATCGCATGGTATGCATACCTGATATATTTGCTATTATTTGATTTTATTGCCAGGATTGGTTTGTTCTTGCCATAATCATACCTTGTTTTTGGCGTTTTGCAGGCAAGATCTTTTTTCTGATCGACTTGGATTCTGTCTGTTGCACATGAGGAAATCAGTAAGGCAGACAAAATGATAGTTGATATGCTTATTCCCCTGCTCATAATAAATAATTTTAAGTGCGTAGATTTAATTCTTTATGCAAGTTACATAAGTTAAAAGTCAAAGTCAACTCTATTTATTCATACAAAAGTCCATCTGTCCGGAACCTATGGAAATTGGACAAATGGCGGGATAGATTTTGATCCTTTAAGAGAGCAATCCGAATACCCATAATCCGAATGTTGTGCAACGTGCTTTAGTCTCATTTATGTCAGGCTGCACTCTCAACTTTTTCCTTGTGGATAAGGATATAAATTATTGGCAAGATTCCTATTGTATTAAAGATAAAGATGCATATAAACCACGCCAGATGATTGTTTCGTGCAGCTTTCCACATCGCAATTAATTTCCAGACAGTATCCCAGATTGCAACAATAGCAATTAACGGGATGAGCCACGGCAGCATTGAATGAATTTCTTGTTCCATTTGATATTAGTTTTAATTTTTAAAACAACATTAAGAAAACATACCCGAAAAGCGTCGCCTGGTATCTTAATTATAAATTATTTATACATTCATTACAGCATATCAAATATATACCAATTGAATTGCATTTTATAATTTTATAAAAATTATTCAGGTTCTTTATTGATTTAAATGTTTACCAGGATGGGCAAACAGATAAAACCAAATTTTACATATATGAAGACTGTATCTAATTTCCGGGTTCTGGTTACATTGTCATTTTTCCTTTTAATCCCGGTTTTCACCCAGGCTCAAGCTGATAAAAAGGCAGCTGAATTGAAGAACCTGGGAACGGTCATTGCTAAGGCTAAAACCAAGGTTGCTCTGAATGAACGGAAGATGGCTGTCGCAGATTCCCTGATTGAATCCGGGGATCAACTAATCGCTGAATCAAAAACTGAAATCAGGACTATTGAATCAGACAGAAAAAAGCTTGATAAAGACAATGCTGCCAGACAAAAACCTCTGACTAAACTTTCTACTTCAAAAGATAAGGCAGAATCCACCGAGGCCAGAGCAGATATTAAAGCACTTAATGTGCAATACAGATCAGATGCCAAAGCTCTTAATACCCTTTTAAAAGATGCAACAAAAAAGTTGACGAAAGGCAAGGCTAACCTCACAAAAGGGAAAGCAGCCAGGAAAAGTGTCCAGAATGCGCTTAAAGCTTCAAAGGCTACACTTAAAGATGCTCAGGCAAAATATGATGCTGCCTATTTCTCAGGAGGGAATACCAATCCAAACAATAATAAAATGAAATAAACAGGGATTGACTATTCACACTACTCAGGTACCTGCGACATTCAAATTAAATAGCTTAAATCATGTAAATGTTTTGTAAAGGTCCGGAAGTAACTAATAAAAAAGCCTTGATATTGTTGTATATCAAGGCTTTTTGCGTTTGTATTTGCTCCCCGGGTAATCCCGCTTTTTGACTCGAAAAGCGGGAGAACCTTCGCCCCACGGATTAATCCCGCTTTTTGGGCCAAAAAGCGGGAACACTTACACCCTTTATTGCCGCTTCTTCAGGCTTTCATCAGGTGCATCGGGATACTCAATTAAATTCGCGAGCTAATAATTAATAATATGCTAGTTTTATAAAAATGTATACCTTTGGTAATTAATTATATATCTATTGACAGATTTATCATCAGTAAAGATTACAGAGACACAATATTTAAAATATTACTATAAACTATAACAAAAATAATGAAAAAGCTTTATGGGTTTTTATCATTGATCATCATGATTTCGATGATTGCATTTTTAACTTACTGTACTAAGAATGATAGTTCTTCACAGAGCAAGATTCAAAATATAACCGGATATGCTCAAAAAGGTCCTTTTATCAACGGAAGTTCAGTTACTGTTTATGATTTACAATCAGATTTATCGCCTACTGGTAAATCATATAACTCTCAAATTACAGATAATAAAGGCACATTTCAGCTAAGTAATATTTCTTTAAGCTCAAATTATATAAGTTTAAGAGCAGATGGATTCTATTATAACGAAATTTCAGGACGACAATCTGCTGCACAAATTACATTATATGCACTTTCTGATATAACTGGAAAAGGCGATATAAATATCAATATATTAACAGATCTGGAGAAGTTGCGAGTTGAATATTTAATGGGAAATGGCAAGTCTTTTACTGATTCAAAAATACTAGCCCAAAAAGAAATATTGGCTATTTTTAATATTGAGAAAAGTGACATTAAAACTTCTGAAAATTTAGATATTTCAGAAAGTGGTGATGATAACGGAATATTATTGGCAATATCTTCAATATTGCAGGGTTATCGTTCAGAAAGCGAAATGACGGAATTATTATCAAATATAAGCAATGATATAAAGGAAGATGGCATCTTAAATAATGGCACTTTGGGTTCTGCTTTGATAAATCATGCAATAATTCTTGATACTACCTCAATCAAAAGCAATTTAATTAATCGGTATGGCCATATAGGAGCAGTAGTAAGCATTCCTGAATTTGGGAAATATATAGCCAACTTTATTTCCAAAACAAAGTTTGAGGTTATCCAGCCTGATATATCTTATCCCGGTACCGGTATAAATGGAGACAATATTCTTTCATTATCAAAAACAACCTATAATGGCGGCCTGGATATTCAACATAGTCTTGCTGCACAATTAGCAAACGGTACAGCATTAAAAATCAAAATAACATCTATAAATTCTGGTAAATCTACAACCACTTTAACTGATTCAATTAATCCAGTTGCTACGCCCGTGTGGTATTATGTATTTGGAACAAGTATTAACTGGTCAATTACCGACTTTGATCTTATAAATTATACTCAAACATTTACTGCAATGGGATCAGATAAATCATGTGATTTAAAGATGTACTTTGATAAGGGTTCGTTTTTAATAGAATACTTTGAAATGAATTCTACCGTTCCGACCAGGACAAAAACAATTATATGTAATTAAATATTAATGGCAACCAAGGAATTCAGTAGGTTTAAGCTGGCTAGTCACTATTTTTGAACATCAGCCAATTTAGAAATGGAGTAGAACTTACTTTAGGAGCCCCAAAAACTCATAATTTGGTATATACAGGGAAACTGAAACATACAAACTAAATAGCTTAAATCATATAAATATTTCTGTATAATTTCAGTAATGACAAATAATAAAGCCTCGATATGTTTGTGTATCAAGGCTTTTTGAGTTTGTATTTGCTCCCCAGGTAAGGGACGAACTATTTCCACATAACACTTATAATCAATTTTATACAGAGATCTGTTCTTAATGGGTCTCGAAAAATACTCCTCTCTGCTTACATCTGCTTTACAAAGTTAGTTATTCTTTTGACTGGCGACAGCCTTTTTTCCTGTATTGAATATTGAGTCGTCAGGTATTATAACATTCCCCGCTCTTCGAGCTCTTTTTTCAGGCTATCATGCGTTGCCTGATATTTTGATTCTATATTTTGCAGAAACTTCTGAAATCGTTCTTCGTTACGGAGGCCATTAAAAAGAGGATCGTGTTTAGCAAGACTTACACCAAATAAACTCCAAAATTTCTGTTTGTCAACTTCCTCCAGATACTGATATGCCTTTACTTTATCACCTAAAAATGCATAAGTGCCGGCAAGATCATAATAAGCAGCCACCTTTAGAGTGCTCATCCTGTTGAGTTTTAAAATTGCTGTATCATTTTTGATTTGCTGGTTAAAATAATATTCTGCCTCGTCCTTTTTGCCCACTTGCCAGTAAGCGTATCCTATCCGCCCGAATCCAGCATTTTCATAATCACCAATGCCGTATTTTTTATACCTCTCAGCTAATTTTTTTGCAGCTATATACGCTTCTTCATTATGACCTGAAGGGATACTACAATATAAGAGATCAACCGTAAATGCTGAATCAATTTCATTAGCTTTATTCAACAATTTCAAAGCCTCTTCAAAATTTTCAAGACAAAATTCTATATGAGCCTTATAAATGAAATCATTTACTTTATTGCCAGTCAGCGCAAATATTTCCTGAAAGTAATATTTTGCTTTTTCAATGAACCCATTATGAATGCATGCAAAGCCTGCGGTTCCTAATAAAACTGGACGAGCATCCCCACTAACAAGGTTCAATGCTTTTTGAAGGTTGTCGAGACCGCTTATAAAATCGTTTGATATCCACAATAGAAGATACCCCTTATTCTGATATGCATTAAAATAATTTGGATTATATTTTATTGCTTTATCATAATTATCTAAAGCTTCATCATTGTGCCCAGTTAGCCTGTAATACTCGCCTTTTATATAATATGCTTCATCCAAATGATCATCATAAGAAAGAGCGATATTGGCCAGAACAAGGCACGAATCAAGGAAGTTTTGTTTATAAAAAGTTTCGCTGAAATACCTGCTATAATATATATTTGCCAAGCCGGTATAAGCCTTAGCGAAAGCAGAATCGGTCTCAAAGGCAGCCTTATAAAAGACAACTGATTTTTGATAAGAACCTGAATTATTGGTTTTATAATAATCATCCCGGTAATCGTTTGCTTTCATATATAGATCATATGCAGTCAGATTTGCAGTAGGGACTTTTTCGACCAGCTTCTTCTCATCGGGAGTAATGATAGCTTTTAATTCTGCGGCAATTGCCTGGGCAATTTGGCTTTGTACGCCATAAATATCTTTGGTTTCCTGTATTTCCTTCTCGTAGGATTCCCCCCAAAGATGTCTTTCATTATTAGCAGCAATTAACTGGACCCTCAGACGATAAGAGTTACCATATTTTTGTCCGCTACCCTCAACTATATAATTAACCCCCAGTTTTTTTGCGATTTCCGGAAGTGTTGGTTTATCCGGACCCTTGTATTGATCAGTAGATGTACGTGAAAGAACCCTGAAATCCTTAATTTTTTGCAGATTGTTAAGGACTTCTTCCATTATGCCATTGATGAAGTAGCTATTTTCCGGATCAGGACTATCATTGATAAATGGTAATACGGCTATTGATTTTTCAATTGGTTTAGAGGATTTAAATAGTTTAGGAATAAAGAAATACCCAAGCACTATCATTGCCAACACTATAGCAGATGTTAAAATGATTTTTGCTTTCAGA
>PMBC01000147.1 GCA_003152835.1 Bacteroidales bacterium
AAAAACAGAATAAAATGAACAAAGGAACAGTAAAATTTTTCAACGTATCAAAAGGATTCGGATTCATTAAAGACGCAGATTCAGAAAATGAGTATTTCGTACACGTTTCTGGACTCATCGACAAGATTAAAGAAAACGATGAGGTAACTTTTGAACTCGCAGAAGGTAAGAAAGGAATTAATGCAGTAAACGTAAAACTGGCTTAATTTACTATACGAGAGAATAAAAGGCCGTCAGCAATGACGGCCTTTTTATTTTATACCCCCTGAATACCTTTCAGCCCACCGGATTAGCATTAAATGCATTGGCTGGCTGCAAAGGTAAAAAGCCGGTTATCTTTAAATCTTCCCTATTTATTCTTCTCGGCTTTTTTTGCTTTCTTTTCCAGGCGTTTTTCTTTCAGGCTCTTAGTTGCCTGTTTCTTAACTTTTGACTGTTCTTTTGCTTTTTCGTGTGACATCACTTTTAGATTTAAATTCAACTATTAATCAAAAATAAATAAATCAATTATATCATTTTTTCAAGTTTTTAACAAATAAGACTCTCTTTGATCAATTCCCCTGCCTTTTCATCAAGGAACCAGGCAATACCTCCACGTAAAGGATCGATAGATGAAGCAGGATAGTTCATATATTGAGCCTTCTTTTTATAAATCTCCTCAATTATCCGGGCTTTATTCTGACCTGTTGCCAGGAATGTAATAAAATCAGCATTGTTGATAACTTTTCCCGTCAGGGTGATGCGTTTCTGTCCGGATAATGGATGAACTGCCACCTCGCAGATCTTTTCAGAGTCAATCAGGTTAAGGTTGCCAGGGAATATTGATGCCGTATGCCCGTCATCGCCCATGCCAAGGATAACCTGGTCAAAAACTGGAAGCATATCTTTTTTCCGGACATTCATCAGAATTTCATGTGCATATCTGTCTGCCTCCCTGTCCGGATCATCCTCGCCTCTCATACGGTGAACATTGTCTACAGGGATATTAATTTTATCGAGCAGAATCTGTTTCGTCATCCCATAATTGCTTTCAGGATCAGCTGGAGGGACGCATCGCTCATCGACCCAGAAGAAGTGAACACTGCCCCAGTTTACGGAGGCGTGATATTTATCAGCCAGTATCGAGAAAAACAGCTTTGGAGTATTGCCGCCTGAAACCGCAAGATTGAATGGCAATCCTGATTTTCCTGCACTATTGATCCTGCCACTTATATCTTCCGCAAAAGCTTCGGCAAGTTCTGAAGGAGAGGGAAATATTTTAAATAGCGTTTTCACTTTCTGTTTCTCGGTTTTATTACTTAGAGGATCTGACTCATTTTTACCCACTCCTTGCCTTCCGCTTCGCGGAACAGGCTCTCCCTGGAGGGGATTTTCCCGGATGAACTCCAAACTTTAAGTACTTTAGGCACTTTAGCTCACTTTAGGCACTTATAATTCGCAATACAACCCGTCATCGGACAGATTCTTGCAGGGGTACCTCCATGTAAGACCGCATCCTTCAATAATGTCGTTAGAAACCGATGGCCCCCATGTTCCTGCCGGATAACCATAGATCTTTATATTTTTATTTGTTTCCCAGGCTGTCTGTATCGGCTCAATGAATTTCCAGGCTGTTTCTACTTCATCATCGCGCGCGAAAAGAGTAGAATCCCCTAACATAACATCATACAGCAATCTTTCATAAGCCGATGGAACTCTTACATCCGCCAGGTCAGTGTAATGAAAGTCCATATTCACATTTTTTATGTTAAATCCTGACCCTGGTTCTTTCATATCAAATTTAAGCAGTATCCCTTCATCAGGCTGTATCCTGATTATCATCTGGTTTGAAGACAGGGTCGTGTTCTCTCTCTGGAAGAGGTGATGGGGAGTCCTTTTGAAGTGGATCACAATTTCGGTTACCCGTGTCGGAAGGCGCTTGCCCGTCCTGATATAAAAGGGGACGCCGCCCCATCGCCAGTTATTGATAAAGAATTTGATCGCGACGAATGTCTCTGTCTTTGAATCAGGGGCTACTCCCTTTTCATTCCTGTAACCGGAAACAGAAGTACCTCGTATCGTTGAGTCTGTATACTGACCCCTGATAACCTGCTTCGGGACATCAGCCTCCCTTATAGGCTGAAGGGACTGGAATACCTTCAGGATTTCATTCCGGATCGAATCAGGCGCAAGAGATGAAGGGGGTTCCATGGCTGTCATACCCACCATCTGGAGTAGATGATTCTGCACCATATCCCTGAGTGCTCCGGCTGAATCATAATAACCACCTCGTTCTTCCACTCCAATGCTTTCTGCAGAAGTTATTTCGACCCTATGGATGTAGTTTCTGTTCCATAATGGTTCAAATATTCCGTTTGCAAACCTGGTTACAAGAACATTCTGCACAGTTTCCTTCCCGAGGTAATGATCAATCCTGTAAATCTGTTCCTCAGAAACCATTTCATGCAACCTCCTGTTAAGCTCCCTTCCTGAAATCAGATCATACCCGAATGGCTTTTCAATAATCAGCCTCCGGAATCCGGCCGACTGATCAGT
>PMBC01000020.1 GCA_003152835.1 Bacteroidales bacterium
CCTTTTCCTCAGGTTCGGATTCCCTTAACTCAATCATAGCCTCGTTAAGGATACGCTGGTAGGTTTCAAAGCCGACATCGGCAATAAATCCGCTCTGCTCACCTCCCAGTAAATTTCCTGATCCCCTGATGTCGAGATCCTGCATTGCCAGGTTAAACCCGCTTCCCAGCTCCGAAAACTCCTCGATGGCTTTAAGACGCCTTCGAGCTTCATGTGTAAGGGTATTCAGCTCCGGAGCAAGGAGATAACAAAATGCCTTCCGGTTCGACCTCCCGACACGCCCTCTGAGCTGGTGAAGCTCAGACAATCCAAAATGGTGAGCATCATTGATAAATATGGTATTAGCATTCGGAATATCAAGTCCCGATTCTATGATGGTTGTTGCAATGAGAACATCATAGTCGCCCTGTATAAAGTCGAACATGACATTTTCAATTGATTTACCATCCATTTTACCATGAACAATTGCCGTCTTGATATTTGGGCAAATACGATGGATCTTTGCCTGTATCTCCTTTATGTTTTCAACCCTGTTATGGATTATAAAAACCTGGCCGTTCCTGGCTACCTCATATTCAATGCCCTCCCTTATTATTTCCTCGTTGAACCCGTGAAGTTCAGTGACGATTGGCATCCTGTTGGGCGGGGGAGTATTTATTATTGACAAGTCACGGGCGCCCATAAGCGAGAATTGAAGCGTTCGCGGAATTGGAGTTGCTGTCAGCGTCAGCGTGTCGACATTATTCTTAAGCTTTTTTAATTTATCCTTGACCGAAACGCCGAATCTCTGTTCCTCATCGATGATAAGGAGACCAAGATCTTTAAACTTTACTTCCTGGCCGGCAAGCTTATGTGTTCCGATTATAATGTCAATCTTTCCTTCCCCGAGTTCCGAAAGGATCTCCTTCTGCCTTGCGGGCTTTTTATGACGGGTCAGGTATTCAACATTGCATGGAAAACCTTTTAGCCTTGACAAAAATGTTTTGTAATGCTGAAGTGCAAGTATAGTAGTCGGGACCAGTATTGCTGTCTGCTTGCTGTCTGAGGCTGCCTTGAATGCTGCCCTTACTGCCACTTCTGTCTTTCCGAATCCGACATCTCCGCAAATCAGTCTGTCCATTGGATGAGGCGCCTCCATGTCCTCCTTCACTGATTGCGTTGCTGTAAGCTGATCCGGTGTATCTTCATAAAGGAATGAAGCCTCGAGTTCCCGCTGCAGGTATGAATCCGGAGAAAATGGATACCCATCCGAAGCCATTCTTTTTGCATACAGCTTTATAAGATCTTTGGCAATATCCTTTACCCTGCTTTTGGTACTCTGCTTAAGCTTTTGCCAGGCTCCGGAACCAAGCTTGTAAATCCTGGGTTCCGAATCGTCTTTGCCCTTATATTTTGAGATCCGGTGAAGTGAATGAATGCCAACGTAAAGAATATCATTATCCCTGTATACAAGCTTTATAGCTTCCTGGAGCTTTCCATTTACCTCAATTTTTTCGAGCCCCCCGAACCTTCCGATTCCATGGTCGATATGGACTACATAATCACCCGGGTTGAGACCTGTTAATTCTTTAACAGATATACTTTCCTTCTTTGTAAAATAACCCCTTATCCTGAATTTGTGATACCTGTCAAAGATCTGATGATCTGTATAAACTGCAACTTTAAGATTATGATCAGTGAACCCTGCGTGCAGGTTGACAAGGAGGGGAGTGAAACGGACCCCGGGATTTATCTCGGCAAAAATATCTTTCAGCCTGTCGATCTGTGACTGGCTTTCAGAAACAATATAGGTATGGTAGCCCTCCAGATTATTTGAGACGAGTTTTTCCGATAGCAGTTCAAAGTTCTTGTTGAATACCGGCTGCGGTTCAGTCCGGAATCCGATCAGCCAGTCAGTCTGGAATGCGCTCTTCTTCCCGAATTCAACTATCCTGAATTTACTGCACTCTTCTATGAAGCGGCTGCCGGTCATAACTGCCTCCTTCTTGCCGGTTATCTGGCCCGAATCTTCTCTTTGGGCAGTCTGTGACCAAATGCTGTTTATCTTTTCTTTTATAAATGCTGAATCTTCAAACCATATAACAGATGAAGGAGGAAGAAAATCAGCGAAAGAATCGTTAATCTCTTCAATTGATATGTCCTGAATGTTCGGAATGATTGATATCTGCTTCTGGATGGCAACGGAGAGCTGATCATCTGTGTTGAAGGTCCTTATTGAATCCACCTCTTCTCCAAAAAAATCTATACGATAGGGGAGGTCGGCAGAATATGAAAAGACATCGGCGATGCTTCCCCTTATCGAATACTGACCCGGTTCATAGACAAAATCGACTCTTTCAAAATTATACTCCTGGAGCATCTCTTCGAGGAATTCGAGAGAAAGCCTGTCTCCTTTTGTGACATTGTAAGTATTCTTCTTTAGGTTCTTCCTGCTAATCACCTTCTCCATCACCGATTCGGGATAAGTAACGATTATCCCTTTTCTTTTCCCTGATGCAAGATGATTAAGAACTTCTGTCCGGAGCACAATATTTGCAGGTTCGGTCTGCTCATATTGCACTGAACGCTTATAAGTTGAGGGGAAAAAGAAAATGTTCTCATCACCAGAAAGGGTGACAAGGTCGTTGTAGAAATAGGCTGCATCCTCCTTTTCCGGGATAATAATAAGATGTGTTGTCTGCATCTTCTCATGTGCAGCGGCCATCACAAGTGCTTTTGAAGAGCCCGATAAACCGTCCAGAAGACCCTTTGATACAGACTCATTATTAAGGTGATCAATAAGCTGCAAGGGTCCGGGATAGTTAAGATACAGATCCGCTATTTCGTTTTTTTTCATCTGCCGGAATGTGGCGGCAAATTTAACATCTATTTTCCTGTTTATCTCAATTCAGAAAGCTCATACAAAAAATTGTCTCCCTGGAGGAAACAGATTTTACTTTCAGGAGCCCGCCATGCGCCATCATTATCTGTTTTGATATGCTTAATCCTATTCCGGATCCTTCCTCACGGGTAGTAAAAAAGGGAACAAAAATATCTTCCAGGTTCTTTTCAGGAATACCTGGTCCGTTATCGATGACACATATTTCGGGATGATTTTCAGAATCAAAACCTGCACTGATGGAGATCTTCGCTGAAGGATTATTCTCATTTGCTTCGAGAGCATTTTTAAGAAGATTTATCAATACAAGGGAGATCTGATTTTCATCAGCGAATAACTCAAGATCGGGATCTTTCTCATTAACGGATAATGCGACCTGGTCACTCCTGTCAAGCGAGCTATATAAAATTTTAATCCGGATCAGCAAATCGGAAACCCTGAACAATTTCCTTTCAGGCTGGGGAATCCGGGTAAGTTTTCGATACGACTCTACGAATGACAACAACCCTTTTCCCTGTTCCCTGATCACTTTTAGTCCCTGCAGGGTCGTTCCGATAGTCTTCTCTGTCACCTCTTCCGGGAGGACTGGTTCTTCACCGGTTTTGTACAAATTGTAAAGAGTGTCGGAAAGAGAAGTTATAGGTGTGATTGAATTCATGATTTCATGCATCAGGACTCTTATTAGCTTCATCCATGATTCAAGCTCTTTCTCATCCAGTTCATTTTTAATATCCTGTATAGAAACAATAGTCAGTTCTTCTTCGCGTGTCTTGAAAAAGGAAGCTTTTATCGAGAGCTGAATCTCGCCATTCTCTGATGAGAGAGCCGCAAGCCGGCGTTCGGACGGCTTAATTGTCCTGATAGAGTTGTATAATTTATGGTTTATACGCTCAATCTGCTGAATGTGAGTAAGAATATCTACAGATAGCAGCTTCTTTGCTGCAGAGTTTGCATGAAGTACAAATCCTTTGTTATTAAAAGAAATAATTCCGACTGCCAGATGTTCCAGCAATGTCTGAAAGTACTGCTCCTGTTGACGATTCTCTATCTTCAGTTGTTGTATCTGCCGGTTCACTTTGCCCATGCTCTGGTATAATTCCTTTAAGTCCCTGTTCCTGATATCAGCCGGGAAGGAAAGGTTTGAATCATCGTTTCTTACTGCATCAAAAAAGAAACGGATTCTTCTGTTGGTGATGTTGATGTATGAAATAAGGTTGGTTGTCAGCAGAATTAATAAAAACAATGATCCAATCGATAAGGAGATTGGTTTCCCTGCAGCCAGGAAGTATCCTGAAAGAACCGCGAATAGAACAATGAGTAATGTTCTGACGATAATATTAAAATAGAATCTATTGCTTATCATTGTCCTGATTTCTTGAGTTTGTTATAAAGTGTCTGTCTTGTAATTCCCAGCTGATCGGCGGCGGCGCTTAAATTTCCGTCATTTCTTTCAAGAGCCTGCCTTATTAATTGGTTTTCCATCTCTTCCAGTGTGGGAGCAGACCTGAGATTCTTTACAGCATTTAGATTCCTCAGATAAAAATCATCAGGTTTGAGGACATTTGTATCACTTAAGATAACAGCTTTTTCAATGGCATGCTGCAATTCCCTGACATTTCCGGGCCACGAATACTGTAACAGTTTATTCTGAGCCTGCTGATTAATTCTCAGAATCGTCTTGTTATATTTCGATGAGAATTTTTTCAGGAAAAAATCTGCAAGAATCCGGATATCCTCACCACGCTCACGAAGCGGTGGGACTTCAATTATAATTGTATTTATCCTGTAAAGCAGGTCCTCCCTGAACAATCCATCTTTAACCATTGTGTCGAGGTTCCTGTTAGTGGCACAGAGTAACCTGATATCTATGGGAACCGGCTGTGTAGATCCGATGCGTGTAATTTCCCTGTTTTGGATTGCTGCAAGAATTTTAGACTGGAGATGATATGGCAGGTTCCCTATTTCGTCGAGAAAAAGTGTGCCTTTGCTGGCTGCCTCAAATTTACCGGATCGCGATTCAGAAGCATCAGTAAAGGCACCCTTAACATGACCGAACAGCTCACTTTCGAAAAGAGTTTCAGCTATTGAGCCCATATCAACGCTGACGAGGAGTTCATCAGCCCGTTTCGAAAGACGATGTATCTCACGGGCTATCAGCTCTTTTCCAGTGCCATTCTCGCCGGTAATAAGAACATTTACATCGGTACCGGCTACTTTATGTACAAGGCTTAGAACACGCATTAATCCAGGAGAAGTTCCGATAATATACTTCTGCTCGCGATTGATTTCTGTTTTAAGTACTTTCTCTTTCTCTTTCAGCCGTGCAACCTCATTTTTTGAAAGATTAAGCTGCAAAGCAGCTTTTAGCGTAGCTATCAGTTTCTGGTTATCCCATGGTTTCAAGACAAAATCGGTAGAACCCATTTTCAACGATTTTACTGCCAGCTCAATATCACCATATGCAGTCATCATCACAACGGAGGCCTCAGGATATATCTCTTTTATACGCCCCAATAAGTAAATACCTTCATTCCCGGTATTAATACCGGCACTGAAATTCATATCAAGGAGAACGATATTGTAATCTTTTTTTTCAAGCTCGGTAAAGAGCTGTTTAGGATTGGAAATAGAAGTAATAGTTTGAAACTCTGAAGAAAGAAGTATTTCCAGTGTGCTCAGGATACTCTTGTTGTCGTCGACAACCAGTATATTACCTTTTGCCATTTGATTTTTATTCAAAAGTAATCATCCTTATATTGCAAGTCAATAAAGTGTAAAAATAATTTACACATATCTGTAAATAAATTTAACAAAAACTCATTAGCCAAATTTCATATAGTACAGATAATCAATTATATACAATATTGGCATTGTTTTAGCCTGTTATTTTGAAATATTAAAGATGAAAAGGCTGGTTTTTGTGTTTTTGTTCTCATTAATTGTAATATCAGTTTCCGGTCAGCAAAAATGGTCGCTTGAGGATTGTATAAGATATGCTGTTCAAAATAATCTGAACGTTAAACAGACAAGGATTGAAGCAGATAAGGCAGAACAGAATTACAGGCAGGCAAAATGGAATATGATGCCATCGGTGGGGGCATCTTCTTCGGCAGGTTATTCTTTTGGACGAACGGTGGTGGAGGGTGACCTGGTGAATGAATCATATTTTTATAATGGTTATAACCTTAATGCTTCATTGGATCTTTTTAACGGTTTCTCACTTCAGAATCAGGTAAGCTATAATAGATTCAGAAAAGAGGCTGCAAAAAATTCGAATCTGAATGCCATTGATCTCCTGGCATTTAAAATAATGAACTCTTATTATGATGTATTATATTTTGAAGAGCTTCTGCAGATCTCACGAAAACAGAAAGAACTTTCGCAAATCATTGAACGAAAAACCATGGTGCTTGTGAATGCGGGACTGAAAGCAACAACAGACATTCTCGAAGTAAGAGCTGATCTGGAGAAGGATGAGCTTGCCTGCATACAGGCTGAAAACAAGCTGGAGTCGGCATGGATAGAACTCAGAAAAGGAATGAATCTGAATCCCGACAGTACTATTATGCTTTTAAAAAATGCTTATGCGATTGTGGATGATAACAACATTGACATAAAGTCATTATATAAGAGTTATTCCTCATGGTCGCCACAGCTGAAATCATATGAAAATGACTGGATGGCGAGCCGGAAAAATTTAAGCATCCAGCGGGCATCCTTATACCCTTCTCTTGAAACAGCAGCTTCGTACGGAACATATTACTATCCTGTTGCCGGAAACAGAGATTTTGGTTATCAGTTTAAAGCAAATCAGAATGAGTATGTGGGAATGTCATTAAATATACCGGTTTTCAGGAGAAATACGAATATTACCAGAGTGAAGCTGGCTAAGCTGGAGAATGAGTCTGCAAAGACCAGGCTCGATCAGGCCAAACAGGATCTTATGTACGAGATGATAACAAATTACAATGACCTTAAAGCTTCGTTCAGTGAATTTACTCAGGCCCGGAAGCAGCTTGAAGCAGATACCCTTGCATTCCGGGCGGCTGAAAAAAAATATGACCAGGGCATGATAAATATAGTCGATTTCTATACCGTCAAGAACCGGATGGCAAATACTGCTGGTCAGGTTCTCAGATCAGAGCTGACTGCAGAGGTTAAAAAAAGAATCATTGATTTTTACCAGGGAAACAGGTTCTGGGAAAAATAGCACATAACTCTATTGTTAATAAATTAACAATCAATATAATATCGAACAAAAATGGGAATGGATAAGACAATTGAACGCAAAAAGGGCATAAGGCTGAAACATGTCATCTGGGGACTTGGGATTTTATTGATTCTTTTCCTGATGTTCAAATTAATAAAGAGCGGACAAGTCTCCGTCTTCAGGGCTGAAGCCGATAAGCTAACAATCAGCACTGTTGAGGAGAATGTGTTCAATGATTATATCACAGTTAACGGGCAGGTAGAGCCAATATCCACCATTTATCTTGATGCGGCGGAAGGAGGAAGGGTTGAGGAGCGGCTGATTGAAGAAGGAGCAATGGTTCAGAAGGGCGATGTGATCCTCCGCCTCGAAAACAGGCAACTTTATCAGACTATTCTTGATAGTGAAGCCGCACTTGCTGAGAAAGAGAATTACCTCCGGAGTACACGTATCAACTTTGAAACTGAATTGATTGAGTCAAGAAGGAGCATTCTTGACAGTCAGTATAAACTAACCAGGAAAAAAAGGACATTTGAACAGTATCAGACATTATTTGACCAGGGTCTGATATCGAAGGAAGAATACCTTCAATCTAAGGAGGATTATGAGTATGAAGTTAATTTATTGAAAATAAACAAGATAAAATCAGCCAACGATTCTCTTCTGCGCGTTACATCGATGATAACCCTGGATAGTGACCTGAAGAAAATGAGACAAATGCTTCAGCTTGTGCACGAACGGCTCGACAACCTCAATGTAAAAGCCCCTGTCGACGGACAGCTCGGAATGCTTGATGCTGAAATTGGTCAGTCGATAGGAAGCGGACAAAGAATCGGACAGATAAATGTGCTTACCAGCTTTAAAATAAATGCACAGATAGATGAACACTATATTGACCGTGTTCAGCGGAGCCTTCCGGCATCTTTTGACCGTAATGGTACTGAAATAGGTCTGACTGTCAAAAAGGTTTATCCCGAAGTGCGTGAAGGGCAGTTTAAGATCGATATGGTCTTTAATGGGGCAAGTCCCGAAAACCTGAGAACAGGTCAGACTTACAATATTAAGCTTGAACTCGGGGCTTCCGAAAAAGCAATAATGATCCCCAGGGGAGGATTCTTCCAGAGTACGGGAGGACAATGGATATTTGTACTCAATGAAGCCGGGACTGAAGCTGTAAAAAGACAAATTCGGATTGGTAAACAAAACCCTCAGTATTATGAAGTGCTTGAAGGGCTGCAGGCTGGCGAGAAAGTGATCACATCAGGCTATGAACTTTTTGGAGATAATGATAAAATTATTTTAAAATGAAAGACCCCCTTCTGCCTCGCAGGCTCGGCATCTCCCCCCATGGGGGGAAGAAAAAGAGGGGGTAAAAAAATTAAAGATAAATCTATAATAATATGTAAATCAGTAATTAATGAGAAATTAGTATTATGATAAAAACAAACAATTTAACAAAGGTCTTCCGGACGGAAGAAATCGAGACTACTGCTCTCAACAATGTGAGTCTTCATATTAAACAGGGTGAGTTTGTCGCAATCATGGGGCCTTCGGGATGCGGAAAGTCGACTTTACTGAATATTGTCGGTCTGCTTGATAATCCTACGGGTGGCGAGTATTATTTTGACGGTAGAGAAGTAGGTCAGCTTAAGGAACGCAATCGCACCATGCTGCGCAAGGGCAAAATCGGGTTCGTTTTTCAGAGCTTCAATCTGATAGATGAACTGACTGTTTATGAGAATGTTGAGCTTCCGCTTATATACCTTAAGCTCAAGGCACGTGAACGCAAGGATATGGTTGAAAAAGTCCTGGAGCAAATGAAGATCAGTCATAGAAAAAAACATTTTCCCCAGCAACTTTCCGGAGGTCAGCAGCAACGAGTTGCCGTCGCCCGTGCAGTCGTTGCCGGTCCGAAACTCATTCTGGCTGACGAACCTACTGGTAACCTGGATTCTAAAAACGGTATCGAGGTGATGAACCTTCTTACTGATTTGAATAAGGCAGGTACAACAATAGTAATGGTCACTCACTCAATGCGTGACGCAGGATATGCACACAGGGTTATCAACCTTTTCGACGGACAGATAATCACTGAGAGTTCACAGGTAGCTGAGGCAGTTTTGTAATAATAGTATTAAAAAAGTCGGGCAGTCATCAAGAGTTGCTGCATGATCTTTTCAATCTGAAAAAAATTAACAGCATGTTCAGAAATTTTCTAAAGACAGTTTTACGTTTCCTCAAGCATAATAAGATCTTCGCAGGTATCAATGCATTAGGACTCTCGATTGCCCTGGCGGCCTCTTTTATAATTCTACTCTTTGTTATCAATGAACTGAGCTATGATCATTGCCATAAAAACAGAGATAGGATATACAGAGTCAATAATTACTATGTAGATTTTAAAAATGTTATGTCAGGGACGCCTTATGTCCTGGCTTCAACACTGAAAAGCGAGTACCCCCAGATCGAAAAGGCTGCAAATACCAGATTTCTAAGGGGATTCAGTTTAAAGGTAAAAAATGAATACATAGGTATACCGCAGGCGGTTGCATCAACTTCCGATATCTTTGATATTTTCACTATACATTTACTTGGAAGTTCGCGGCTGAGTAAACTGCTTGATGACCCTGGTTCACTGGTCCTCTCGCGCAGTCAGGCTGAAAAGATCTTTCCCGGCATCGATCCGGTTGGAAAGGAGATCACTGGACTAGTCGATGGTGAAGAACATATTTTCACAGTTACAGGAGTATATGAGAATATTCCTGTTAATTCAACATTCCGTCCACAATGTTTCGTGAACGGAAAATGGACTTTAGGTTCGATAAACAAGACTTTCAAGGTAAATGATACGGAAACAAGCTGGCTCCGTGATTTCTGGAATACATGGGTTTTACTCTCAAAAGAGGCGAAGGTTCCCGAACTCGAGAAAGGATTTCGGGCTTTTGAAAAGAAATATCTAAGCGAGGATCCGGCACATAACTACAGGCTTCAGAATTTATCAGACATTTATTTAAAATCAGAAAATGTTGCTAATTCAGGTATCCAGGGTGACATCGGTAAGATAAGGCTCTTTTCTGCAATTGCTTTTCTGATAATACTTGTTGCAGCAATCAATTATATCATCTTGTCGACAGCAGTATCTTCGAGGAGGGCTAAAGAGATAGGCATAAGAAAAACCAATGGGGCCGGGGCAGGGAATATCAGGAATCAGCTTTTAAGTGAATCGATCTTCCTTGCGGTGATAGTACTGCCGGTTGCCATGCTGATTATGTGGCTGGCGCTTCCGTATGCGGGCCGTCTGTTCCAGACGAAGCTCACCATTTTAAGTTCAAACATATTAACTTATATTTCAGTATACCTTGCACTTACAGTTTTTATAGGAATCGCATCCGGCATTTACGCTTCATATTATCTGTCTGGCCTTAAGGTGATAGATATCCTCAGGAATGCTATCCATTATGGAAATAAGAAACAAGTTTTCCGTTCAGCACTGATCATTTTACAACTTGTGATCTTCTGTTCATTTGTGTCCAGCACCTTCATAATCAGGTCACAGTATTTATATGCATTGAACAAGGATACAGGCTATTACACAAAGGATGTCCTGTTCGTTCATCTTGGCAGAGATTTTAAAGGCTATTCTGCTTATATAAACAGTATTAAATCGAGCCCTGATGTTATAATGGCTGCCGGAATGATGGACGAACTTCCAATGCAAGGTTCAATGACCATGATGGTTCCTCATTTCGTGAATAAAGAAAGCAAAGTGAAAGTGGAAGGGATGGCAGTTGATTATAATCTTTTCAAAACTATGGGAATGACCCTTGTTGAAGGCAGAGATTTCTCAGAAGAGTTTGGGAGCGACCTCACCAAGTCATTAGTTTTAAATGAGACTGCAGTTAAACAGCTTGGAATTGAAGAGCCGGTGGGAAAAGGTCTGGGTGGAAAGACAATAATTGGTGTTGTTAAAGATTTTAATCTGCATTCTATCCATTCAGATATTCCTCCCATGAGTATCGATATGACAGACCAGTATATTGAGGAAGTGGCTGTCCATTATAAACATGGAACTCTCTCTCATCTGCTGCCTTTTCTGAAGGATGAATGGAAAAAAGCTGCCCCGGACAGACCATTCGGTTACTCAACTATAGAAGAAGTGATTTCAGAAATTTACTCGACTGAAAAGAACCTCACAACCATTGTTACGATCTTTGCCATTTTTACCCTCCTGATTGCAGCTTTCGGATTATTCGGGCTGACTCTGTTTATTGCAAAGACAAGGACAAAAGAGATCGGGATCAGGAAGATATTTGGCTGTTCCGAACGATCAATTATCTATTCCTTTTTAAAGAGCAACCTGATACTTGTGGCTATCGCCGCTTCTGTTTCGGTACCGGTTACATTGCTGTTCATGACAAGATGGCTCAGCCATTTTTCAAACAGAACAAAAATCGGCTGGTGGATTTTCGCTGTTTCATTCCTGATCTCATTTTTTGTAGTCATGCTGACAGTCTTCTTCCATTCCTACAGGGCATCAAGAATCAATCCTGTGGATGCATTACGATACGAATGAGTATTTAACAATTAACACCATATCATGATAAGTTTAAGACATATTTACAAGTATTACGATTCGAAGTTCCAGCGGACGTTCGTTTTGAAAGACATTGACCTCGAAATCTCAGAAGGAGAATTTGTAACCATCATGGGTCCCAGCGGGGCAGGCAAATCTACTCTGCTGAATATTGTGGGTATGCTCGATGAACCTAGCGAAGGCGAATATTATTTCCTCGATCAGCCTGTACATAAGATAAATGAGAAGAAGAAAGTTGAATTCCACCGGAATTATGTCGGATTCATTTTCCAGGCTTTTCATCTGATTGATGAGCTTACAGTCTATGAGAACATTGAGACACCCCTGGTTTACAAGGGGATGAAGGTATCTCTCCGAAAAAGCGTGGTGGCTGATATGCTCGACAGGTTTAACATGGTTGCAAAAAAAGATCTTTTCCCAGCCCAGCTTTCGGGCGGACAGCAGCAGCTTGTTGCTATTGCGAGAGCTATTGCAGGGAAACCAAAGCTACTTCTGGCCGATGAACCCACAGGGAACCTTCATTCAGACCAGGGAAAACAGATCATGGAGCTCCTGAAAAACCTTAACAATGAGGGAATTACGATTATCCAGGTGACACATAACGAGGAGTTTGCAAAATACGGCAAAAGGATAATAAGGCTAGCTGATGGTATGACCTCAAGTGATAAAACAACCTGAACATACTGTCAAATAATAAGGGAGGGAGAAATGTTTAAGTATTATTTAAAAGTAGCTTTCAGGAACCTTCAGAGCAATAAGAAGTTCTTTGTAATCAGCATCGCTGGATTTGCCTTTGCAATTTCAGTTTGCCTCTCTATTTTTCTTTTTCTGGCAAAGGAATTCTCCTACGACTCATATCATAAGGATAACGGGCAAATTGTCAGGCTGATTAATGTCAAAGAGAACTCAAGTCTGCTCGACTATCGTGCAAAGGATATCCTGCTCAGGAATTATCCTGAATTTGAGGATGCCTGTCTTGTTCAGCGCGTTGATCATCCCATAGCCGTAAAAGTGGGAGAAAAGGGATTTTACCTTGATGATATATTATCTGTCGATAATCGTTTCTTTGAAATATTCTCTGTCAGTTTCGAAACAGGAACTCAGACAAGGCCATTTGATAATATTAATTCAGCAATACTTACTGAAAGCACTGCCAGAACCTTGTTTGGCACAGAAAATCCGCTGGGAAAGGATTTAATGATCTGGGGGAATGTTCCGGTGACGATAACCGGCATCATTAAGGATTTCCCGGACAACTCAAGCATTTCAGCAGGGATCCTCGTCAACGCAGAGAATGAAAAATTCAAATTTACCCAATGGATTGGTGACTCCAGGGATCTTAACACTTATCAGTGGCCATTCCAGATTTATTTTAAGTTGAACAAGAATGTAAATCCCGATCAGCTTCTGGCAAAGATAAATGGCAGGAATGAATTACTTAAACCATACAGTGAGAAGATCGGTTTCCTGAAGCTGAATGATATTTACCTACATGATCACACTACAGGAAGCACAACTAAACAAGGGAATGCAGGATTGCTCAAGATACTGACAGGTATAGCTTTCATAATTTTGATTCTTTCGGTTATAAACTATATTAACCTTACTGTTGCGCAACAATATAAACGTAATAAGGATGCAGGTGTAAAGAAAACTATCGGGGCAGATCGCATTGATATTATTTTCCATTTTTTGCTCGAATCTGTAGTGGTCACTCTGATAGCATTCATTCTTGGGTTTTTTATTGTTTGGTTGCTGCTGCCTTTCTACCAAACCCTGTTCAATACACATCTCGATTTTAATCTATTGTTGCGATTCCACTGGCTGCTTATTCTTGCCGGAACAATACTCGGTGTCGGATTGATCAGTGGAAGCGGACTTGCAATAGTGTTTTCAGGAGTCAGCCCTGCGCGGGTAATTACAGGTTCTGTCATATTGCCGGGCAAGAAGAAATATCTGCGTAATGCATTGATAGTATTTCAGTTTACAATCTCTGTGATCCTGATATTTTGTGTGATTATTGTTCTGAGGCAGATTCAGTTTGTCAAGCATAAAGATGCGGGATTTAAGAAAGAGCAGCTTCTTAAAGTGGATTTACCTGAGATACAACCTAATGATGTTCAGAAATCACTGGCATTTTTAGGCGAGTTGAGAAAATCCCCCTTTATTAAAAATGTATCCGTTACCAGCGGAGTGCCAGGCGAAATTAGAATCAGCATGGGATCAAACATGGAGAATACAAATAAAAACATGAGCGTGCCATGTCTCTTAGCCGATACGGCATTTCTTGAGACTTTCGGAATCAAAGTGATCAAAGGCAGAAATCCGGGGCATGGTGACTTTGGTAAGGTTTGCCTGATAAATGAAGCAGCATATAAACATTTTGATTTTGAAAATCTTGAAAATAAGCGATTTAACAACTTTGGAGGATTTGATATAATAGGTGTTGTCAACGATTTTCAGTTCACTTCTTTTCACGAATCAATCGGTCCATTGTGCATTATGTTTACTCCGAGGCAATGGAATACAGCAGTGAATATTCGCTTTTCAGATAATAGCACAGGTCCGGGACTTAACCTGGTTCGTAAAACGTGGGATGAGTTATTATCAGCATATCCTTTAAGATATCAGTTTTATGATGACTGGTTCGCCTCAATGTATGGGCCAGAAGAACGATTTGCTAAGACTATTGGTCTTTTTGCCCTGCTGGCAATAGTGATTTCATGCATGGGCATTTTTGGCCTCGCAATCTTCTCCTCGGAACGCAAGTCGAAGGAAATCGGGATCCGCAAAGTAAATGGCGCCAGGATCACTGAAATTATGGTTATGCTGAACAGTGATTTTGTGAAGCTTGTAGTCATTGCCTTTGTAATTGCCACTCCGATTGCCTGGTATATCATGCATAAATGGCTCGCGGATTTTGCTTACAAGACTGAATTAAGCTGGTGGATATTCGCAGTTTCCGGATTGCTGGCTATGGCAATTGCATTGCTGACGGTAAGCTGGCAAAGCTGGCGGGCTGCGACGAGGAATCCGGTCGAGGCCCTACGGTACGAATGACCCCCAACCCCCCCAGGGGGGCTTAAAGAAGGAAATGTATTTGGAATTTAAAATCATGAATGGACAATTAACTATCAAAAGAAGAAAAATAGCAAGATGAAGTTACTAAGAAGAGTAAAACAGAATTGGCAATGGTTCCTGATAAACCTTACAGGGCTGAGCCTGGCTGTTGCGTGCAGCATTGTCGTACTTCTATATACTCTTCAGCAATTGAGCTTTGACAGATTTCACTCAAGATCTGAGGATATCTGCCGTATTACAATGAACACTAACCGGGGAGCAACATCGATGCACCCTGCACGTGTTTACGGCGATCAGCCGGGGAAATTTTTGTCAGAGTATCCGGCCATAGAGAGAATGACAAGGCTGGTGCCTTTCAGAAACGCCATCGTAAAGATCGGAGATCAGAAGTTCTATTCGCGCAATGCTTTCCTTACTGACAGCTCATTCTTCAGGGTTTTCGACTTCAAGGTTATTTCCGGAAACTCTGAGAAGGCATTCTCACGTCCCGGGCAGGTGTTTATAAGCCGCAGTCTTGCAATCAAATACTTTGGGTCGATTGACGTAGTGGGGAAAGAGATTTCAATTCTGCACCAGCAAGAACCAACTTTCAAGGTTTTCACTATTGACGGAGTTATGGAAGACTTTCCATTAAACTCCCATTTTCATGCCGATCTGCTTACATCCTTCACCAGTGACGATGATCTTACCACCTGGGCTTATACATATTTTCTGCTTAAGAAAGGAACTGATTTAGATGCTCTCCGGGGAACACTCCAGCAAAAACTTGAAACCGATTTTAAAGCCACAGGCTCTGTTCCGACAGTCTTCCTGCAGAAGCTTACGGACCTACACCTGTTCAGCCATAAAACGCGTGAGATTGAGAATAATGGAGATATCCGTTCAATAATTCTTTTAATAACCGGCGCTTTCATCATCCTTTGTATTGCGTTCATTAATTTCTTCAACCTGAGCCGGGTTCAGTTTATTTCGAGAATTAAATCCATTAAGGTCAAATTGATAAACGGAGCTACCAGGACTATTGTGGCAGGTGAAATTGCTCTTGAATCGCTGATATTGTCGATATTTTCAATTTCAGTCGGACTGTTCATTTCAATCAGTCTTAGCTGGCATCTCTCTTTCCCAATTTTTCATCCCGATAAAATTTTCCTTATTGCTCTGATGTCCTTTATTTTTACATTCTTCATAGTACTCCTTTCTGTGCTTCCGCTTTTTACATCAAAGATCATCTCCGATATAAAGGTCAGCAGCCATAAGAATAAGTTGTACGTCTTTCCTCTCCTGGTCCAGTTTTCGCTGGCAGTGGCTGCAATTGCCTGTACCATTGTGCTGAACAGGCAGATGGACTTTATTTTTAAACAGCATCCGGCATCTCAGGATGAAAATATGATAGTAATCGCCGACAATCCCAGGGATCCGGTTGAGAGATATGAGGTTTTTAAGAATGAACTGCTCAAGAGCACATCGATCACCGGAGTAACTGCAGCCATGGAAGACCCTGGAAGCGATATCATCGATGCTGTGGATTTTGAAATGGAGGGCATTCAAAAGAAAGAAGGGCAATCAATAAATATCTTCACTACCGATTCAAATTTCTTCAGTTTACTTGGAATTCGTCCGATTGCCGGCACTACAGAGCTGGGATACACTCCGTCACAAAAATGGGAATCTGATGCTATTGAATTAAGTCAGCTACGCGAAACAAAAAATGCTGATAAACAGAAGCTTGCTGATCTTGAGAAACGGGTTGGAGGTTATCGTGAAAAATATATCCTGAATCAGAGTGCTCTGAGAATGCTGGGAATTTTCAACCCCCAGGAAGCCATCGGAAAGAGATTCAGGCTTAATTTCTTTTTACCCGACCTTTTCCCTGAAGGTGAAATTGTTGGCGTGGTGCCCGATTTTCATTACACAAACCTGCACAGTGAAGAGAAGCCTCTTGCCATTGCACCCAGGAAGTTGTTCAATTATTGTTTTATGATCAGCATTAATCCGACCCAGAGGGGAAATGCCATAGCAACAATCGCTTCAGTATGGCAAAAGATTAATCCTGAATTCCCGCTGCAGTACGAATTTATAACAGATACATACCGTAAAGTGTACGCCGGTGAGTATGCCCAGACACGTGTGTTGTCGCTCTTTGCCCTTATTTCAATTATCCTGTCTGCACTTGGGATCTTTGCAATGGCAGCCTTCAGTATGCAGCACAGGGTGAAAGAAATCGGTATCAGGAAGGTGAATGGTGCAGAAGTCTTTGAAATATTGACATTGCTAAATAAAGATCTTGTGAAATGGATATCGATAGCCTTCTTAGTCGCTACTCCTGCAGGTTATTATGTGATGCATAAATGGCTGCAAAACTTTGCTTATAAGACTGAATTGTCGTGGTGGATTTTCGCACTGGCAGGGATTATTGCACTGTGCATAGCTTTATTGACGGTAAGCTGGATGAGCTGGAGGGCTGCGACGAGGAATCCGGTGGAAGCTCTGCGATACGAGTGATTACAAGATATGCTAATAGAATGAAAAGGAATATTGCATAGTTAAAGAATCTCAAAAGTAAAAACGAAATTTCAAACCATGATAAAACTTCTATTTAAAACGGCATTTCGTAATATACGTAAAGATTTATACCAGACCATATTAAATATTTTTGGTCTGGCGCTTGGCTTTGCTGCATTATTATTTATTTCCACCTATTTTTTTCATGAATTAAGCTTTGATAAGTTCCATGAAAAAGCAAACCGTATATATAGATGTGTTGCACATGCAAAAATTGGTGGAACAGAGGAGATTTTATCAAATTCAGAAATTACTATAGCAGCTGCATCTAAAAATGATCTGCCTGAAGTTGAAGATGCTACACGGTTATTCTATG
Organism: Bacteroidales bacterium; assembly: GCA_003152835.1. Lineage (GTDB taxonomy): Bacteria > Bacteroidota > Bacteroidia > Bacteroidales > VadinHA17 > LD21. Next base: position 17,642 of record PMBC01000020.1, read on the forward strand.
CGAAATACGTAACTGTAAAAGTTGCTGGAAATAAATATATAGAAGATAAATTCTGGTTTGCTGATGCTAACTTCCTTCAGATATTTGATTTCAAACTACTGGAAGGAGATAAAAAACTGGTATTGTCACAACCCAACAGTATTATTTTGACTGAAGATTACAGCAAAAAATATTTTGGCAATAAAAACCCAATCGGGCAGTCAATTGTAATTAGCGACAACAGTGATGTTTATCAAGTAACGGGGGTTTTAAAAAACATTCCTTTAAATTCTCATATGCAGTTTGGAATGTTGGCTTCCTTCTCAAGTCTGCCATTAAGCAAAAGGAATGAGATAATAGATTGGGGCAACTTTCGGGATCTGTATACTTTTTTATTAATAAAAGAGAATGTGGATATAAAGACGCTCAATGAGAAATTTCAGGAATTCCCCATGAAATACTATAAGTCTATGTTTGCTCTGGCGGGAATTAATATGGAAGATTTTGAAAAAAAAGGAGGTTTTATTAAACATATCCTGCAGCCTTTGAGTGAAGTTCATCTGGATAGTACATTTACCGATGATGTATTTATATACGGGAATAGACAGCTTTTATATGCTTTGGGAATTATTGGGCTTTTTATTTTAATTATTGCGTGTTTCAATTTTATAAATCTCAGTACAGCCAGGGCATCATTGCGTGCAAAAGAGATTGGAATGAAAAAAATCCTGGGATCGAGCAGAAGAAGCCTTATCGCATTGATATTGACAGAAACGTTCCTGCAATGTTGTATTGCTTTGTTAGCTGCAATAATATTCCTAATATTCAGTCTTGGGTTATTAAACAGATTCACAAACTTAAATATTGAATTTGGTCAGTTCTTTAACAAATTTGGGCTGATTACAATAATTCTCATTCCTGTAATTGTAGTAGGTATCGCAGGGATATTCCCCTCCTTTGTGATTTCGAAGTATAATCCTGCGGAGGTAATTAAAGGTTCTGTTCTGAAATGGAACTCTAATTCAGGTTTACGAAATGCGCTGGTTGCGTTTCAGTTTATTGTATTCATTGCATTGGTAAGCGTAACTGTTATTGTCAAAAAACAAGTTTACTTACTTCACAACCAGAATCCCGGTTTTCATAAAGAGAATGTTTTAGTAGTAAAAAACACAAATAAACTTGGAAATAACGCGATGGTCTTCAAAAATGAAATGCTCAAAGAGGGGCAAACCATAAATGCTGCTTATACTTCGATGGTGCCATCAATATTTGACGGGGACTCCAATCCATTCAGCAAAACAGATAAGAAAGAACAGGTATTTCTAAAGAGGGTGGATGCTGACAAAGATTTTATTGAAACATTGAAAATAAAAATATTGGATGGCCGTGGTTTTGCCGGTAATGCTAATGATGAAAAAGGAAACGCTATTATTAATAAGAAAGCAGCTGAAATTTTCGGATGGAGTGACTGCAGGGACAAGATCATTTACGATTATAACGATGGAGGCAAATACTTCAATGTCATTGGTATCACTGAAAACTTTCATCTAGAGTCACTAAGAAATGAAGTTGAACCTGCAATAATAAGGTGTTCAGACAATGGAAATTATCTGGCCATAAGGATCCAGCCGGAAAGTGCAACAAAGGCAATTGCTTCAGCTAAAATGTTATGGGAACAGTCTAATGACAAAGCTCCTTTTGAATTCACGTTTCTTGATGTTTCGTTTGATAGCCAATATAGGAATGAAGTGAGGTTCGGAAGAATGGTAAGCCTTTTCTCGATAATTTCAATAGTTATTGCATGTTTAGGATTGTTGGGATTGGTTTCATTTACATTAAGCCGTAAGCGGAAAGAGATATGCATCCGTAAAGTAAATGGTGCTATGGTATCCGAAGTATTGGCTATGCTTAACAGAGACTTTATAAAATGGGTAATTATTGCATTTGCAGTTGCCACTCCTGTTGCCTGGTATATCATGCACAAATGGCTCGAAAGTTTTGCTTACAAAACAGCTCTGAGCTGGTGGGTATTTGCACTGGCCGGTTTATTGGCCCTGGGAATAACATTGCTGACAGTAACCTGGCAGAGCTGGAGAGCAGCTACAAGGAATCCGGTAGAGGCACTGCGGTATGAATGACCCCCAAACCCCCAAACCCCCCAGAGGGGGGCTTTAAGAGGGAAATATTTTGGAATGAGTGATGGTTAAAACAGAGAAACAAATCAAAAGTCCCCCTTGGGGGATTTAGGGGTGGATTTGCTGGAGAACTGCAACGACGAATCCGGTCGAAGCATTGAGATATGAATTACCCCCAATTCCCCGAGGGGGGCTTTAAGAAATAAGTGGATATGGAAGAAATTGATAAATCAATGTATTACGGAGCGAAGCCTGAAACTTTCGAGGCTGCAAGAATACTGAGAGAAAATATGACACTATATGAAAAATTGCTCTGGGACCGACTAAAACAAAAGCAGGTTTGCGGTTTAAGATTCCGTCGACAACATCCGATTGATTTCTTTATTGCAGACTTTTATTGTCATGAAGCCAGACTAGTCGTGGAGATTGATGGTGCGATTCATGAAAACCAAAAGGAATATAATGATGGTCGTTCTGCAGAAATGGAGAGATTTTTTATAAAAGTCATCCGGTTTAAAAATTCAGAAGTTAAGAGTAATATCAAAAGGGTTATATCAAAGATTGAAGATGAAATTAAAAACAGAATAAAAAGTCCCCCTTGGGGGATTTAGGGGTAATTTCCTGGCAGAGTTGGAGAGCAGCTACAAGGAATCCGGTAGAGGCACTGCGGTATGAATAATCAGCTCTTAAGTTGATAAGTTTGATAATGACAAATACAATCAGAATGAAGAATAAATTGAATTACATATTCCGAAGCTGGAGGAGTTATAAAAATTCTCTTTTCATTAATTTGATCGGGCTTACCACCGGGTTGACTTGTGCCTTATTTATTTATTTGTGGGTGACTGACGAGTTTAGTTTTGACAAATTTAATGAAAAGGACAGCCAGCTCTATCAGGTTATGACAAAAGTTCCGACGAATGCAGGCATTGATGTTTCGGAAGCTACATCTGGTCTTTTGTCTGAAAGTTTGCGCAATGAAATACCAGCGATTCAATATGCTGTAACTACCTACGAGTCTTCTGAAAAAAACATACTCTCAGTTGAAAATAAATCAGTCAGAGCCTCTTCGCTCTATGCGACTGAAGATTTTTTCAATATATTCTCATATCCGCTAATTGAAGGAACTGTTACGAATGTCTTATCGGTAGAAAACAGCATTGCCATTTCAGAAGGAGTGGCGCAAAAGCTATTCAACACAACGAACAATATTCCGGGAAGGGTTATTACTCTCGACAATAAAAAACAAGTGTCAGTCACTGCTGTTTTTAAAAATGTTCCTGTTAATTCATCTGTCTCTTTCGATTTTGTTTTGCCCTATAAAATGATAGTCAGCGAAAATCCCGGGATTCATAACTGGGGACAAAACTATTTTAATACCTATCTGCTATTAAGCAAAGGTACCGACATTAAAGACTTTGACAGTATGATCAGTAAGCTGATTCAAAAGAAAACTGGCACACAATCTTCTCTATTTTTAAGGCCTTATTCACATCGGTACCTGTACAATAAATATGAGAATGGAATTCAGGCAGGTGGCAGGATCACCTATGTCAGGCTGTTTTCCATCATTGCCATACTTATTTTGGCCATCGCCTGTATTAATTTCATCAATCTATCTACAGCAAGGGCTTCAAAAAGGATTAAGGAAGTTGGATTGAAGAAAGTTCTGGGAGCTCGTCAAAGAAATCTGATTTTTGATTTTATTGCCGAGGCAGTTATCATTTCCTTCTTTTCATTGCTTGTCTCTCTTCTGATCGTAAAAATCTCACTTCCATATTTTAATAGTTTTGCAGGAAAACATATCATCTTAAATTTCCATCCGGAAATGATTTTGTTCATTATTATCATTCTTTTGGTTACATCTTTAACTTCTGGCGTTTATCCTGCACTATTCCTTTCAGGATTTAACCCCCGGAACTTTTTTCTGACCAAATCAAACCCACATTTATTAAAGACAGGAATAAGACGAGGGTTGGTGATATTTCAATATTTTATTTCCATTTTTCTAATCATTTCTGTTGTTACCATATACCGCCAAATGAAATTCATATCCAGTCAGAATTTGGGGTATAAAAAAGACAATGTCATTTATTTCGAGGATGAGGGGAAAATGATTCAGAATCAAAAATCCTTTCTCTCAGAAGTAAAAAAGATACCTGGCGTTATAAACGCTTCAAGTACGGCATGGAACTTCGTAAGCAGCAGGGCTTCTACCGGAGGTGGCGTCAACTGGGAAGGAAGGAACCCGAAAGATATTGTTTCTTTTGAAGTACAAAAAGTGAATTATGGTTTAATTGAAACACTTGGAATTGGGGTGAAAGATGGACGCACGTTTTCTGAAGAGTTCCCGACCGACAATTCGGCCATTATTTTTAATGAAACAGCGATTAAAACAATGGGGCTAAAAGACCCAGTGGGAAAAACAGTAAATGTTTGGGGACAGAACCGGCAAATTATCGGCGTAGTAAATGATTTTCACTTTGAATCGCTCCACTCTAAAATTAACCCTCTTTTTTTTATCCTGAACCCTTCCAACTGCAAGATATTTATGATCAGCTTAAAAGGAGGAATGGAAAAGAAAGTAATTGATGACATCAATAAACTTTATCATGATTTTTACCCAACACTTCCTTTTGATTATAAATTCCTTGATCAGGATTTTCAAGAACAATATGTTGCAGAAAAAAGGGTTGCAACACTTTCGCAGCTTTTCGCGATAATCGCAATTATTATCTCAAGTTTAGGGTTGTTGGGATTAGCTGCATTCTCAGCAGAACGGAGAGTCAAAGAAATCGGCATCAGGAAGGTGAATGGTGCTAAGATTTCGGAAGTGATGGTTATGCTAAACCGCGACTATGTAAAATGGGTAGCCATTGCCTTTTTAATAGCCATGCCCATCGCTTACTATGCCATGAATAAATGGCTCGAAAACTTTGCCTACAAAACCACCCTCAGTTGGTGGATTTTTGCACTGGCCGGGTTATTGGCATTGGGAATTGCGTTGCTAACGGTGAGCTGGCAAAGTTGGAAGGCAGCGACAAGGAATCCGGTTGAGGCACTGCGATATGAGTGACGAAACACTGACCGGTAGCGTCAGTGTTGAAGCACTGAGATATGAATGACTCCCCTCTGCCTCGCGGGCTCGGCTTCTCCCCCCATGGGGGGAGAAAGGAAGTGGGGGGTTGAAAAGGGAATAAGATGTACTTAATAAAGAATATTCATATGAGAATTTTCAAATCAGGCTTCAGATACATTTCAACCAACAAGCTCACTTCATTAGTAAGTATTTTAGGGCTGTCGATTGGTTTGACACTGACAATTTACCTGACTCTGTTCATTAAGAATGAACTTAGCTATGATCGCTTTCATCCAAAGCA
>PMBC01000206.1:0-3697 GCA_003152835.1 Bacteroidales bacterium
AACACGGCAGCACTGTCCGGAAAAGGCCAGGTGCAGGTCTGGAATCCATACACAGGGAAGATTTCAACAATAAAAGGCATTAAAGCAGGAAAAGGCGTCGTTAGCTTCCCGCTTGTGCTCGATCCGTTTGAATCGAGGTTCATTGTCATCGGACCAAAGCTCTGAGAATCAAATAAAAAAGATCAGATGACATTTTAAGAGTGGTATTTATTTATGACCTGGCTATATAATTTTAAGAACTATGACAACAAAAAATATTTATTTATTAATCCTGATATGCCTGATGTCTTTTTCCTGTAAACAGCAGACTCAAACAGCAGATAAGGAAATACCGCATCTTGAGAAAAGAGGAAGCGCTACTCAGCTGATTGTCGATGGAAAACCGTTTCTTGTTCTTGGTGGTGAACTGCAGAATTCAAGTTCCTCAAGCAGGGAGTATATGAAGGAATTCTGGCCAAAGCTTGAAACCTCAGGGCTTAACACAATTCTTGCAGCTGTTGAATGGTCGTTAGTTGAGCCTGTTGAAGGAAAATTTGATTTTACAATTGTTGACAATCTTATTGAAGATGCACATGCTCATCACTTAAGGCTGGTGCTTCTCTGGTTCGGTTCATGGAAGAACGGACAGACACATTATGCTCCTGAATGGGTAAAAAAAGATTACAACCGCTTTCCTCGGGTAAAAGCCGAAAGCGGAAAGAGTCTTGAAATACTCACTCCTTTGGGCCCGGAGACTCTTTTAGCTGATTCACGGGCTTTTACTGCAATGATGAAACACGTAAAGGAGGTTGATTCATCACAGAGAACAGTAATAATGATCCAGGTGGAGAATGAGGTGGGAGTACTTGGTTCTCCGCGCGATCACGGCGATATTGCAAACGCAGCTTTCAATGCTCCTGTTCCAAAGGAACTGATGGACTATCTTATTAAGAATCAGAAGAATCTTCTTCCTGAACTTATTGATGTATGGAAAACCACAGATTTTAAAACATCAGGTACATGGGAAGAGGTCTTTGGTAAAGGAGTGAAAGCAGATGAACTTTTTATGGTCTGGAATTATGCGCGCTATCTTGATGTCTGTGCTTCCACGGCAAAAGCCGAATACTCCATTCCCATGTTTGTAAATGCCTGGCTTGTTCAGCCTGAGGACAAAAGGCCCGGAGACTATCCTTCAGGAGGTCCGCAGGCCCATACCCTGGATATATGGAGAGCAGGTGCGCCAAACATCGATCTTTTGTGCCCCGATATTCATCTTCCCGATTGTGAAGGAATAAGTGTACAATATACACGTAATAATAATACTCTTTTTGTACCTGAATCTGGTGCCGGTGAACATGGTGCCGGCAATGCGTTTTATGTAGTCGGGAAACCCAAAAGTATTGGTTATTCCCCCTTCGGCATTGAAAGAACTATAGCTAATAATGATAAGGACCCGATAACCTCGGCATATAAGATGCTGGCAAGCCTCGCTCCGGTAATACTTGAAGCTCAGTCAAAAGGAACAATTACATCCATTCTGTTGAAAAAGGATATAAAAGAATCAGAGGAAATTATTCTGGGTAACTATAACCTGCTTGTTGAACTGGTTAAAAACAGGCGATCAGCATTTGTTCCTGAGCAAGGTTATGGAATTATTATTAACCCATCTCCCGATGAATACATTATCAGCGGGAGTAATATACAAGTCTCCTTTTCACCCAATACTCCGGGGCCGGCCATTGCTGCAATCGATCATCTTGACGAAGGCATGTTTGAAGGCGGGATATGGATGCCGCGCCGTCGTCTTAACGGTGATGATATCATGCTCGATTACGACCTTGCGAAAAAAGCGCTGGAAAACAAGACNNTGTTGTGCCCCTTTTTCTACTGAATAAATATTTAACAAGTGATCCAGATTCAGTAAATACTAAACAGCCGGGATATTAAAAATCTGATATTGTTTTTTACAATTGGAATCATGAAAATTATTTTACGAACCTCTATCATCTTTCTGCTGATTTTTATCAGCACTACCAGTGGAATCTCCCAGATAACCCATCCTGAACCAAAAACTCTTGAAATCGGTACAAAAGCTCCTGATTTCAATCTTTTAGGAGTGGATGGTAAAATGTACAACCTTAAAAGTTTTGAGAAAGCTTCAGTAGTGGTAGTAATCTTTAGCTGCAACCATTGTCCGACTGCCCAGGCATATGAAGACCGCATAATTTCCATTGCCAAAGATTACAAACCGAAAGGAGTGGACATTGTGGTGATCTCACCTAACTCTACGAAAGCTTTGAATTATTCCGAAATGGGCTATTCAGATATGGGCGACAGCTACGAGGAGATGAAGATGCGTGCTGCCGAAAAAGGATATCCCTTTCCTTATTTGTATGATGGTGATGATCAAAAGTGTTCATTAGTCTATGGACCGGTTGCTACTCCTCATTGTTTTGTTCTTGATGGGAATCGTATATTACGATATGCCGGCAGGGTTGATGGATCAGAAAAGCCGGGTACAGGTAACGGAGAAGATTTAAGGAATGCTGTTGATGCCGTTCTGGCAGGAAACCCGGTCAAAAATCCTGTGACCAAGGTGTTTGGGTGTTCCATCAAATGGGCCTGGAAGGATGAATATACGCAGCGGCTTTACAAACAGTGGTCTGAGTTGCCTGTGACACTTGAACAGATTGATGTTCAGGGTATTAAAGAATTAGTAAGTAATACTTCCTCTGGCAGGCTGAGGCTTATCAATATATGGGCCACATGGTGCGGCCCGTGCATTACCGAGTTCCCCGACCTGGTTATCATTGATCGTATGTATAGAGGACGTCAGTTTGAGTTTATTTCGATCAGTGCCGATAAACAGGAAAGAAAAAATGAGGTCCTGAACTTTCTTAAAACACAGCAGGCTTCAAACAAGAATTACATTTTCAACAAAGATGATGTATATGAAATGATTGAAGCTGTTGATCCAGAATGGCAGGGAGCTCTGCCTTATACGTTACTTATCGAGCCTGGAGGAAAAATAGTTTACAGGAAACAGGACACAATTGATCCTTTAGGAATGAAGAAGCTCATTGTAGGGAATAAATATATTGGGCGATACTACTAACAAGATCAGAGATAAAATAATTCCCATCAAATCATATTCCCTTTAATTTCTGGATCTCCTTGAAATGGTCCATACCCATCTTTTCGCGGTCCAGACGCGTTTTTTTCCGGTATTCCTCGAACTCTTCCCTGAGCTCATTAAGCTCTTTTTTGGTAGTTAGAGTGATCGTCCGGTTTCGTTTAAATGCAAGAAAGCCGATAACAAGCAGGAAAGCCAGGCCAGCAACTATAATCCACATTATAGTATTGTACATTGTTTTATCCAACTTTATTCCAAGGATGCTGATGGCGTTCTTTGTTCTGGATGTCTCTGCCAGTTCCATCTTTGTGGCATTCAGTCTGCTGTTAAGTGAATCGATCCGGACATTGAGATTACCGGTAAGTGCCACAAATCCTGAAATCTTATCTTTAGCTTTTGTAAGTGAATCAATCGCATTATTCTTTATTTTCTGGAACATATCCTCACGGATCGCTCGGTAATCCTCATATATCCTTGTTTTCTCTTCAAGGTAGTTCATTTGTTCCCGGAAAGTTCCTTTTACAAGTATCTCAGGGAAGACAGTCTGACTTATTCCTCTGGAGTTACTGAACACAACTACTGCAA
>PMBC01000206.1:3756-16950 GCA_003152835.1 Bacteroidales bacterium
ATCTATGCAGTAGTTCCTTGAATTCCTTATCTCGTTTCACTCAAGGCCAGTGATGTTCAAAACAGTGTTCTGACCCTTATGGTATGAGGTATATTCCTCAGGTCCTGTATTACTGATGGATCCAGTTCGCTTTCCGTTTCTATTATTACGTACCCGATTTCAGGATCTGTCTGCAGGTACTCGGCAGCGATGTTTATATTCCTTAAACTGAAGAAGTTATTTATTTCCCTCATGACGCCCGGGACATTTTTATGAATATGCAGGAATCTTTGTTTGGAGAGATTGGGTTGAAGAGCAATTTCAACAAAATTCACTGCACCGATCGTAGACCCGGTGTCACTGTATTTCACCAGCTTATCGGCTACTTCAATCCCTATGTTGGCCTGGGCTTCAAGAGTGTTTCCTCCGATATGAGGAGTGAGAATTACATTATCAAACTCCTGCAGTTCACTCACAAATGGTTCGCCTGTAGCAACCGGCTCCTTTGGAAATACATCTGCTGCCACGCCGGCAAGTTGCTTCGATCTCAGTCCGTCAGCAACTGCTTTATAGTCAACCACATCTCCCCGGGATGCATTTATCAGGCATGCTCCTTTTCTCATAATGGCTATCTGGTTTGCCGAAATCATGTTTCTGGTCAGTTCCGTTGAGGGGACATGTATAGTTACAGTATCTGCAATTTTCAGAAGATCTTCGAGGGTTGCCACATGTTTAGCATTGCCAAGACTCAGCTTCTTCTCAATGTCATAATACACGATTCTCATTCCCAGGCTCTCGGCAAGAATTGATACCTGTGAACCGATATGACCGTAACCGATTATACCAAGAGTCTTGCCTCTTACTTCAACGGCATTGCAGGATGATTTCATCCATATTTTGTTGCGGGCCTGGATACTCTTTTCAGGAATTCCTCTCATTAGCATTATACACTCGGCTATAACCAATTCCGCTACAGAACGAGTATTTGAAAACGGGGCATTGAATACAGGGATGCCCATCATTTTTGCATCATGCAGATCTACCTGGTTTGTCCCGATGCTGAAACATCCTATTGCAATTAATCTCGGAGTTTTAATCAGTAAATTGCTTCGTATCTCTGTCCTGCTTCTGATTCCTATTATATGCGCCTTGAGCAGCTTTTCCTCAAGTATTTTATCGGATAATGCTTCTTTATAGCATTCTATATCAGAATAACCGTTCTCCTTAAAGCATCTTACAGCATTTTCATGAATTCCTTCAAGCAACAGGACTTTTATCTTGCTTTTATCAAGGGAATGTCTATCCATAATTAATTTTTTAAAGCATATTCAATTTATAAATATACTAAGAATTGCTTCGCAACCAAATCCTTAAAATTAACAACTCTGGCAAATCTCCCGCAAATTTATGGAGCTGGCAGTATAAAAGTCGAAATTTTTTGTAGAAGATTTATTGAATCTGATAAATCCGGAATAGATACTTGTTGTAAAAAACAGACATCTTTACCACAGCTGGCCGGATAATATTAACCAATAAAAATCGGAGTCAGTGTTTGTTCTTTAGATATATATGTTAAATATTTTCTGACCGGCAAAATATGGTCATTAAGCCAGGGTTTAGTAAGACAGGATTAGATGGATTAATATTTTATAATGTAATTAATTTGTCTCAAAACTTAAATGGATTAATTCATCTAATCCTGATTGAGAAACACAAGCATTATATTTTGAACCTGCCCAGGTCATTGAAGTTACTTCTTTTCCGTCAGGAAGACGGGACATGCATACTTTAGGCTCAAAAGAGAGTGTAGTCATAATTATTTTCTTGATTTTATTTACCTCTTCTATATTCCATTCATTTGCAAGTTGAATGGATAATTCCTTCCTGTCGCAACACTCATCTTTATAATTAGTTAAATCGTATCCTTTTCTTTTTAAGCCAACGAGAATTTTTTTATAAGGTCTGTTATCACCTTTAAACCAATCATTTTGAAGTTTATGGTTTAACTTTTCTAGTTTATTAGTCAGGCTGTCCAGATGTATTTTAGTATCAGGATTAACTATAAGAGTTCGGGGTGGTTGTTTCAATAACTCAGTTGTCATGGGATTATTTGAAAGGCGCAACCGTAGTTCAATTTTATCTTCTTTTAAAGCAACTTTGTTGTGATGCGAGCATGCAGAAGATATTATAACAGGAACTATCAGAGTTGTAAAAGCTAATGAAATGAATAATAGTCTTTTCATTATTCCCGATTTTAATCAAAGTTAATAATTTTCTGAAATCATTATTCAGACAAAACCCTCTTATTATAAACACAATAAGAACCGGCCGGGGGAACTAATTCCGGGCTCAGTTTAATTGGTATATCGAAGATAAAGGTGTGATGGAAGTTTATTTTGAACCCAAATCCCGACAGTTTAATGTTAAAGTAAGATCATATCGCACCCATAAGGAGGTGTTTTACAGTTTTTTAACTTATACAATTGATTTTGTTCTATACTAAAATTAAAAATTGGGAAGAATTTTATAATTTTAGTTGCCCATAAGGAGCTTTTAAAAGTAAACCGCCATCTTGGAAATTAGGATGAACATATAAATTTGTTTATAATCGTCTGCTTGAAGTTAAAGTATTGCAAAATAAAACTTTATGCTTATTACACACGCTAAATGAATAATAAAAACTATTTATTCACAAAAGGTGTTGACAATGCATTCATTGGCGTCAGCAAAGCCTATAGTTTTGTTGCTCTTTTTTTCAAAGAAGCATTTAAAAGACCTTTTCACCTGCGTGAAATATTCAATCAGAGTTTCGAGATCGGTATTAAAGCGCTGCCGTTAATTACTGTTACAGGTTTTGTTGTTGGTGTAGTTTTTACAAAACAATCACGCCCTTCGCTGGAAGAGTTTGGGGCTACTTCCTGGCTGCCATCACTGATGGGTATTGCAATAGTGAGGGCGTTAGGGGCATTGGTAACAGCGCTTATTTGTGCAGGTAAGGTTGGTTCAGGCATCGGGGCGGAACTTGGTTCCATGAACGTGACCGAACAGGTAGATGCAATGGAAGTATCAGCCATTAATCCGTTTAAATACCTGGTAGTCACACGCGTGGCAGCCACTACCATTACTATTCCGGTGCTGGCATTATATTGCAGTTTTCTTGGGTTGTTAGGTTCATTTGTAAATGTTCACGCCCAGGAAGCAATCAGTCTTGCTACCTTTTTTGAAAACGCATTTTCATCCATCAAATTTCTTGATATATTTTCATCTCTGTTCAAATCAATTGTTTATGGGTTCACAATTGGCATTGTCGGATGTTATATGGGCTATAATGCCACACAGGGAACCCGTGGCGTCGGCAAAGCGGCAAACCGGGCTGTAGTACTTTCCATATTTCTGATATTTATTGAGGAAATTGTCATTGTTCAGTTAACTAACTGGATCCGATATTTTTAAAGCATGGGAAATACAGAAATGCATATAACAAACAAAGATGAATCTGTAATTTCAATTAACGGATTATATAAGTCATTTGGTGATGAACATGTTTTAAATGGTATTGACTTTACTCTTTTAAAAGGCGAAAATTTTGCAATCCTCGGTAAATCAGGCTCAGGAAAATCGGTTTTAATAAAGATTATCGTGGGTTTGCTTAAGCCTGATGCAGGTGAAGTGATCGTGCTGGGAAAACAGGTTGATAAATTAAACCGCACAGAATTAGATAATTTAAGGATGCGTGTTGGATTCTCTTTTCAAAGCAGTGCCTTATATGACAGCATGAATGTTTATCAGAATCTTGCATTCCCTTTAACCATGAATTTCAGGGATCTTAGTAAAAAGGAAGTTGGCAGCGCTGTGGAAGAAGTTCTGGAATCAGTCGGTTTGACTGAAAAATTATATCAAATGCCTTCTGACCTTTCAGGAGGACAACGCAAAAGAGTAGGTATTGCACGTATGTTAATCCTTAAGCCCGAAATAATGTTGTTCGATGAACCTACAGCGGGACTTGACCCCATTACAAGTGGTGAAATTATTGAGCTTATCAATGCAGTTAAGAAACAAAATAACGCCAGTTCTCTTATTATCACGCACGACCTTACATGCGCAAAGAATACTGGCGACCGGATAGCTATGTTATTTGAAGGCAGATTTTTAAAAGCCGGAACATTTGAAGAGGTGTTTGATATCGATAATGAGCATATAAAAGGTTTCTATAATTACAATTTTATACAATAAACCATGAATGAATCAGCAAACAGGCACGCTGTAGTAGTTGGACTTTTTGTAACCTTGGGCTTGATATTTCTCCTGGGAGGAATTCTTATGGTTGGCAACCTGCACAATACTTTTAAAAGCAAAATAAAAGTGGTTACGCTTTTTGATGATATAGGAGGTTTGCAAAAGGGCAATAATATCTGGTTTTCAGGAGTAAAGATCGGTACGGTAAACAACTTGCGTTTTTATGGAAAATCACAGGTGGAAGTGAGTATGAACATAGTAACTAAAGCACAGCAATTTATCCGAAAAGATGCCAAGGTCAAAGTAAGTACCGACGGATTTCTTGGAAATAAAATACTCATAATCTATGGAGGAACTTCAGAATCACCGGAAGTGCAGGAGGGTGACACTCTGGAGGTGGCAAAAGCTCTCTCGACAGACGATATGATGGCTACCCTGCAGGAAAGCAATAAAAACTTACTGGCTATTACCGGCGATATTAAGAACATCAGCAAAAAACTGGCCAGCGGTGAAGGTACCATCGGGAAATTGCTTAACGATAATTCAGTATACACAAACATCAATGCCGCCACTGCATCACTTCAAAGTGCATCTGTAAAGGCGCAGCAGCTTATCAGTTCACTGTCCGGTTTCAGTTCAAACCTTAATAAAAAAGGTACGCTTGCAAATGAATTGACAACGGATACTACAGTTTTTAAATCAATCAAAGCTTCTGTTATGCAATTGCAGCATATTGCTGATACTGCTAGTGTTTTTATTGCAAATCTCAAGCAGGCAGAAAACAATCCGAGTACTCCGGTTGGAATATTGCTGCATGATAAAGAATCAGGTGCCAGCTTGAAAGAAACTATAAAAAATCTGGAGAGCAGCTCTGAAAAATTAAATGAAGACCTTAAAGCTGCACAGAGCAGTTTTTTACTGAGGGGTTATTTTAAGAAGAAAGCAAAAGCCGGCACTGACGATTCAATTGCAAAATAGATAACTTGAGTAGCAGGCTTGAGTACCTCGCTCGTTTCATTCGCTCGGTGATCCCTTAGCTTCAGTAGTGCAAATAGAAAACAAACACCATGCTGCGCATGGCGTTTTTGCTTATTCGAAAACCTTCTGAAAACAGGTTTTCAACGGTTTCCTCAAAGCAAAAACCCCCTTGAGGGGGTGTTTGTTTTCTGCTTGATCATGGAGCTGGCGGGAGTTGAACTATAATATATAAGAGCGTGAATAATAGATGTTTGTATTGATATTAATTTAAAAGGTATCCTCGTAGGGTCTAAAAGTTGTTTTTTGAATATCATAAAACATAACAGAATATTAAAATAGCAATCCGAACAATTATTTGCCTGTGCAAATTGATTCAAGGGATAAATAATCTAATTATGAACACATCGAACAGAAAATCCATCTTTCTTGTAGTAATAATTTGCTCTGATTATTTCAGCTGAAATATATGAAAGGACATATCCCCAGGCATAATCCGGATCGAAAGGATGAGCAGTATTCACCCACCAGTAACTGTATTTACCAATATTCCCATAAGCTCCGGTAGCACCCCTTGACCCACCCGGAAGGCCTTTAAAATTAAAATCATCAGTTGCGGCAGTATTGGGCGTTACCCAATGTATTGTGCCCGTTTCTTTTAATTTACCGCCACCGACACTTATTCCACCCAGATAATCAGTTAATATGGTCAACTCATTATTATCAGGCACATGCCATCCCGATGGACACAGTTTACCTGTGTTTACTGTTGACCAATTGTATAAAGGACCATAAATAATATTACCTGCTTCATCATTATTATACCAGCAATAGCCTAGTGTCAGAAGGTTGCTCCAGGCCGTACTATCTGCAACTAAAGGAATGTTTGTTCCATCATTTAGCTTTGTTGTTTTCAGGTTTTCTGCCATCCATATCTGAGTGCCAATAGCGGTTGTTTTATAAACATTGCCAGAAATGTCAGCAACTAAAGTAATGAAGCTGAAATCGTTTCCATAAGTTGTTCCAAGACTGGTAGTTGCATAAACACGTACATGATAGATCGTTCCGGATGACAGTCCGTACAAATTGCTGACAAAACTTCCTGTTCCTGATCCTTCGGATGTATGGTCATCAGCAATGGTCGGATTAGCTGTATTGCTCCAGCAAACACCACGGGCAGTTACAACAGCTCCACAACCGGAAGTTATATTTCCACCGGAGGTCGCAGTTGAAGGTGTAAGTGAAGAAATTGCTGTAGTAATTATGTTAGGAATGCATAATGTCGTAAATGGTACATCAGCACCGTAAGCTGTTCCCACTGAGTTAATGGCATAAGCACGAACATGATATGAGGTACCGGTTGTTAAACCTGTGATGTTATGGATAAATGAACCTGGTCCTGTACCGTTATTAGAATGTGTATTGTCAGTCGTAGGATTAACAGAGGTGCTCCAGCATACACCCCTCACTGTTATAGGGGTACCTCCATCGGAGGTTATATTTCCACCAGAAGTTACAGTCGTTGAGGTAATTGAAGGAAAATCTATTGTCGTAGCAATAGTAGATAAACTAAATGTAGCAAACGATTTATCATCGCCATAAGCAGTACCTACTAAGTTAGTGGCGTAGGCACGTACATGGTAGGTGGTTCCGGGAGTCAGACCAATAATATCACTTGGAAATGTACCTGTTCCTGTACCGTTGGTAGTGTATGTATTTGCAGTAGTGGGATTGACCGTTGTACTCCAGCATACGCCCCTCATCATCACATCACTACCACCATCGGAGGTTACAGTTCCACCGGATGTTGCAGTAACAGAGGTAATTGAATAGATTGCTGTAGTTACGACTGCAGGCATACTTAATGTCTTAAAAGAAATATCAGCACCATAGGCTGTTCCAACTGAATTAGTGGCGTAGGCACGTATATAGTAAGTGGTCCCGGGAGTCAAACCGGTAATGTTGCTTGTAAAAGTACCAGTTCCTGTACCGTTAGTAGTGTGTGTATTGGTAGTTGTGGGATTGACTGTGGTGCTCCAGCATACACCCTTTAAAGTCACATCAGCACCACCATCAGAAGTTACATTCCCGCCAGATGTTGCAGATGTTGAAGTAATTAATGAGATATCTATTGTAGTAATTGTAGGTAAATTAAGTGTTGTAAACGATTTATCTTCCCCATAAGCAGTACCAGCCAGGTTCGTAGCATAAGCACGTATATGGTAGGTGATTCCGGGAGTTAGATTAATAATTTCACTTGTAAATTGTCCTGTACCTTGACCATTTGTAGTGGAGCCATCGGCTGTTGTAGGATTGAACTGAGTGTTCCAGCAGATACCTCTGGCTGTTACCGGGGAATCTCCCTGATATAAAACATTCCCTCCGGAAACTGCGGAAGTAGAGATAACAGATGAAGCTTCAGCGGTTATAACTGTAGGAATAGCTGAGGTAGTAAAAGATAAATCTTCACCATAGGTGGTCCCTGCCATATTGGTTGCATATGCTCTTACATGATATAAAGTATTATTAGTAAGCCCGTTAATAGTACCTGAAAAAGAGCCTATCCCTGTCCCGTCAATTGTAGTATCCGCTGCAACAGTTGGATTGGGTGATATGCTCCAGCATAAACCGCGGGCTATAACCGGAGCACCTCCGTCTGAACCTATATTAGCATTTATTGAGGCAGTTGAGGATGTCACCGATGAAACCGCAGAGGTCGTAACCGTCGGTGGTGTGCAATCTTTGGTCTTAAACTGTCTGACTGGTTCAGAATAAATATCCTCACCATTGATACTTGCAAATGCCCGGAAATAGTAGGTAGTATTAATAGCAAGGTTCTCTGCTTTGACCTGGAAACCACCCCTGGATGAACATTTTCCAAGAGAGACAGCATTTGAATTGCCTATTCTTGGATTTGAATTGGCCGATACCAGAATACCATGGTCTTCAATAGGACCTGAACCCAGATCATTTATCTCTCCTTTAAGAGTAGCGGAAGTGAATGATACATCTGCAGGTAAGGCTTCCAGGGCTGTAACCTGTACTGCCCGTTGTGGCTTTTCACAAGAATTAAATGCAATAAGAATAGTGATCAGAATAACAGAAATGATCATGAATGAGGTACCATGGCAAAAAGGAATTAACTTCCCTTTTAATTTCTGACACATCTTATTGGAGTTGCAAAAAATCTGTATCCATCCACCCGGTATATCTGACTATATGTGGAATTCAAAAGCCGGTATAAGCATTGGTTATCGATTAAAAATGTTGAAGTCCAGAAGTCGGTAAAAACCCCCTTGCCTTCAAAAATTCCGTCGTTGGTACGATTTCCGGACGGGAGTGCCGTGAAGAGAGAGGAATTTGTCGCACCTTCATTTGGAGTTTGCCAGTAGGCTGTACCGGTTGCCTTAAGTTTTCCTCCTTCGGTGGTACCCCGCCATCCGGCTAAATCAGCTGTCGACTGACTCATACCCAGTGTCATTTCAAGTATTTTCCACTCATTGTCAGAAGGAACATGCCATCCTGCAGGACATACACCTTGAGGGCTTTCAAACATTGTATACTGCATAATTTCATCCCATTGATATAATCCTCCGTATACGTTACAGTTTGATTCAAGGTTATCATAACAATATTTTTCAATAATACCATTATTTGTCTGATTTACAGATCCGTCTACCAGGGTTCCAACATTCAGATTTTCAGCAAACCAGCATTGATTACCAATTTTAGTTGTCCAATAGGTTTTGTTGTCACGACGATCAAGGAACCTGGTTCCACAAAGAAAATCAGTTGTAAATCTAATCTCGTTTCCGTATGCTGTCCCGACAATGTTTGTAGCGAAAGAGCGTACATAATAAACTGTAGTCTGAGTTAGTCCTGTGAGATCACTCGTAAAAACGCCTGTGCCCGGACCATCAGCGCTTTTGTAGTCGTTGATCGTCGGTCCTCCTGTTGTATTCCAGCAAACACCCCTTGCGGTAACGGATGTACCACCGTCAGAGGTAATGTTCCCTCCTGATTTTGCGGTAGTCGGGGTAATTGCACTAATATCTGTTGTAATGATTTGAGGTATGCTTAAGGTTGTAAATAAAAGATCTGTGCCATATGCAGTGCCAACTGAGTTAGAGGCATAAGCCCGCACATGATAAGATGTACCCGTTGTCAGATCTTTAATCTCACTGATAAATGGACCCTGACCCGAACCGTCAACAGTTTTAGTTGACAGATCAGCCGTTGGATTTGGAGAAGTACTCCAGCAGACGCCCCTTGCTGTCACTGTGGCTCCACCGTCATAAGTCACATTCCCGCCGGATTCTACTGATGTAGAGGTTAGTGAAGAAAATGATGAAGTTGTTATAGTAGGTAAACTTAATGTCCTGAATGGTATATCATCCCCATAGACTGTCCCTACTGAGTTTGTGGCGTAGGCCCTTACATGGTAAATTGTTCCTGGAGTCAACCCGGTAATGTTGCTTGTATATGCACCTTTTCCGTTTCCGTCACTGGTGATTGAATTTGCAATGGTAGGATTAACCGATGTACTCCAGCATACACCCTTAACTGTCACGGCAACTCCGCCATCAGCAATTACGTTCCCTCCAGATGTACCAGCCACTGAGGTAATTAAAGTGATTGTTGAGGTTGTCACAGTTGGAAAACCTGCTGTGGTAAAAGGCACATCCTCGCCATAAGCAGTTCCAGCTGAATTTGTTGCGTAAGCCCGTACATGGTAGGTTGTCCCAAAAGTCAGCCCTGTAATATTGCTGGTAAACTGACCTGTTCCGGTACCGTTGGAAGTAAAGGGATTGTCAGTTGTCGGATTGAGTGTCGTGCTCCAGCATACACCACGGGCGGTAACGGGAGCTCCCCTGTCGGAAGTGACATTTCCTCCCGTAGTGGCTGATGATGCTGTTATCGATGTTACAGATGAAGTTGATACTACCGGAATTCCTGAAGTGGTGAAAAACACATCATTTCCGTAAGCGGGTCCTGCTGCATTAATTGCGTATGCACGAACGTGATACGTAGTATTATTGGTCAGTCCGATAATAGCGCTTGAAAAAGAGCCCGTTCCTGCTCCGTCTACAGTTGTATCTGCTGTAATGACAGGATTGGAAGAGGTGCTCCAGCATACACCACGGGCAGTGACCGGAGCTCCTCCATCCGCACTGATATTTCCACCAGTTAATGCAGATGAAGTTGTAACAGATGAAACCGCGGTAGTTGTAACTGTCGCAGGATTACACCCTTTGGTCTTAAACTGCCTATTTGGTTCCGAATAAATATCCTCACCATTGACACTTACGAATGCCCAGAAATAGTATGTAGTATTAACAACAAGGTTCTCTGCTCTGACCTGGAAACCACCTCTCGATGAACATTTTCCAAGAGACACAACATTTGAACTGCCGATCCTGGGATTTGAATTGACTGATACCAATATCCCATGGTCCTCAATGGGAGCTGATCCCAGATCAGTTATCTCTCCTTTAAGTGTTGCTGAAGTAAATGATATATCTGCAGGTAATGCTTCAAGAGTTGTCAGCTGTATTACCCGTTGGGGCTTTTCACAAGTATTAAATGCTATGAGAACTGTGATCAGCGCAATATAAAAAGCAAGAAATGATACATCTTTTAATTGCTTATTAGAACCAGGCAGAACCTTATTTGAAACCATCTGATTCATGATATTTCTTATTGACCTTCAGAGATTTTATTACTATTTACTTTTTGTCTCTCTCAAGATAAAAACAAAATCGCCCTGCATATCATTTACATTCTGTATCACTCCAAAGCGAGGGGCAGTATTGCTGCTATTCATTACTGGTCTTTCAATAGCTCTGAACAGCTGGCTTGAAGTAAGAAATTGATCATTGTTGTTTTTTAACAGATCGAGAAGTATTTCAGTAAACTTACTCTCGTCATTCACTTCAGTCGTTCCCCCACTCGTCATAGCAGTCCTGCTCCTATTCTTATAAATATCTTCAATAGAAGGTGGTGCGCCGTCAAAAACTCCTCGGGCAATAAAAATTGATCCGCCATAACAGGCATCAGCGATCAAGAAAATATGTTTTGCCTTGATTGCTCTAATATAATCTGTAAGTGCACTATTACTGAACCAGTTGACCCTGCTTGATATTGCTGCGTCAGATAAAAGCCAGTAACCATTACCTGATTCTTCATCCATTTTCCCATGTCCTGCGTAAAAAATGAGAAGATTATCTTCGGCAGTTAGTTTTCTCTGGATTTCATCAAGTGTGATAATGAGATTATCTCTCCTCATGTCAAAGAGCGTATATATATTCTCCGGTTCAAAGGTATATTTTGAAGAGAGAATTTCCTTCAGTGCCTTGGCATCTGTTACTGGTCTTTTCAGAGTCGGCATTTCAGGGTTGACATAATTACTATTGGCGATAATAAGTGCATAGTACTTACCAGGATTCAATGCATAAGGCGAAATGTTTTTCACAGGAGCAACATATATCATCGTATATGCATATTCTTTTACCTGTTTATCATCTTTCTGAATGGAAATATTTATCAGATTTGAACCTATATGTAAATCTATATCACGAATAAAAACATCTCCGGTTGATGTTGGAGATAATTCCTGATTATTTACATAGATTTTTACTTCTTTACCTGGATTTAGTAATTTCATTGCAATTGTTACTGATGATCGTTCTGAAACAAAAGTTTCACCTTGTTTTAACTGAACTGGTTCAATTATCTGGATATCAGGCAATAATTCAACAATGCTATTAATATGAAATGTTGTCTTATCACTAGTGACTACCTGTGAATAAAGTCCTGTGGCCATAATAATCAGGGCTATAATTAATAGCGAAATCCTTTTAAATTTTGTCCTTTTCATGTCATAATTTCTAAAATGTCCATCTCGCAGAAACCAGTAATTCATTCTTCCTGGATGATGTCAACCCTATATCCATCCTTTTCACAGGATTCTCCTTGATAGGGATCACAGCCGACCATATTAAATTAACAGCCCATGCCCCTGCAGCCCCGTATATAAAGTATTTAGTCCTGTTATAACTATTTTCCCATTTAATGTACATATCATCCCTTTGGGTGCCAGAAGCAGCTAGGTAGTCTTTTTTTAATTGTTTGGATTTAATAAAGTTATAATAACATGAAGCTCCAAGGCTGCCATAGACTAATCCACTGAATACAAGATATATAGGTTTGCCGGAGGCTTCTTTCTGACCAAGGCCGGGAATGATACCCGATGATAAAAGGATATTTCCCCTTGTAATCTTTTTTTGTTCGGGAACTACAATTGTTGAAATGGCCGGGACAAATTTTTCACCTTTTATAATGATCTGGATATCCTCATCAATCTTCACTTTATCTCTTGCCAGGTCCCAGACGATTGTCTTACCAAAGCCACAATTAACTCTGAGTCCAATATCTCCACTTATGTAAACGGGTCTAAGAGTGTCTCCCTTTGAATTTAAAACGATGAGTTTTATGTTGACGAATTCGCCACTCCCACATCCTGTTATATCATATTTGATTATAAGTGTGTTATTAGAAAAGGTCGGTTCAGGTTTTGAGATTTTAAAGTTCTCCTGAGCTGATGATGCATAAAAAAGCATGCAAAGAAAAAGAAGTAAACCTGTTCTTTTCATAACTCAAATTATAATTTAGAGCAATTCAAATTCTCAGGTTCCTGTATAACTAAGTAAAAGTATTAAAAAAGCAATTAAAATCAAATAGTTAAGAGGGAATTAATATCGGATATTGACAAACAGCGTTAAATTGATAATGAACAAAAGATTCCAATTAGAGAGTTAAAAATTATTACCAGCAAAACAAGAAATGCTGTTGAAAATTTGAATTTTTATTTTCAGTTTCATCCCTTTGACTCTAAGCTCTGAAATCCCCTCAGTAAATTTTCAGTATCAATCTCCCCCGTCGCCCCCTCTCCCTCATCACCACATCCCTGACAAGCGGGGGTGTTCTCCGCCTGTTGGCGGAGAA
>PMBC01000184.1 GCA_003152835.1 Bacteroidales bacterium
CCCGGATTCAGACTTTACTTCCAGTCTGCCGTGATGCTGCATCATTATCTGCTGAGACAAACTAAGTCCTATGCCTGACTTATTGGTTTTGGTTGAATAAAAAGGAAGAAATATCCGTTCAAGCATTTCATTGCTGATGCCTGCTCCATTGTCGGAAACGGATATCTGAACCTGGCCTGATTCATTTTCCCAGGCGTTAATTGTCAATTTTGGATCTGAAGTTTCCTGCATCGCTTCCATTGCATTCTGAATAAGATTTATCAGTACCTGCTCAATCAGCTCAAGGTCAGCTTCAATGGAAAGATCAGCAGGATCAAGTTGAGTTTCTAGCTTTATGCCTGACTCTATAAACTTTGCCTTGTAGAGTACAGTAATGCGATCAAATAGTTCTTTAAGAGATATTCTTCTGATGTTTGGCTTTGGAATCTGAGAAATGCTTTTGGTAGCCTTAACAAAATTAATCAGCGCCTTTGTTCTGGATTCTATTATTCTTAAGCCATGATGAATATCTTCAGCAGTTTCTTCACTGATCATACCGGGTTTCAATACTTCACCTGACTCATCTTCAAGCATCTGACCTGTCATTCCAGCCAGGTTGGTGATTGGAATCGCTGAGTTTACAATCTCATGAGTTATAATATTTACCAGTTTCTGCCAGGTACTTATCTCCTTCGTTATCAATTCATCTTTCTGCTTTTCGATTTTCTCTTTCTGGTCTATTAATTCTATATTCTGTAAGTTAAGCTCACTGTTTTTTTTGCTTAGCTCTTCCTCAAAGCGAAAATTAAGCATCCGCAGGTAATAAATACATGCGTTTAAAAACAGGAAAAGCACTATATGTGCAATTTTATAGAACGGGTAAAAAGTATTAATCCGGTCAACAATCGGGAAATGCACATCACCAAACTGAACCATAACCTTATCAATAATTATTGCCAGCACAAAATAGTAGGAAAGAGAGACCCAGAAGAGAAATTTTTCATTCTTCGGATGCAATAATAATTGTGGGATTATTGAGGTGCAAATTATCAGGTAAGGATAATAGGTATAGCTTTCCTCTTCTACATATCCTATCATTGTCGGACCCAGCAGGAAAACAACCGGAGGAAGAAAAATAAGTGACAGCCTGCTGAGCTGGGTAAAACCATATCGTGCAAGAACCAGGTTCATAAAAGTTACTACGAGAAGTACTGCCACCCTTAGCGTTCCCAATGAGATGGTATCATGGGTAAGCAGAAGCGTCACGATTGTCGTTATTAATAAAATCAGCATAGAGATAAACATGACGAAGTTGAGCTGATTGGTAAGAAATATTGTTCTCTCGCTTAACCGTCTGTTTTCGGTGGTAATCCCAAGGTTTGAAATATAATCCCAGATCTTATGCATAGTCCATTTTTATTACATTTTTATGGCCAACTAAAAAACAAGAATTCTGATTAATTCCCTTTCGATTAGCTTATGATAAGTTCTCCATACCAAAATGCGCAATCTTCCTGTACAAAGTACTCCTCGCTATTCCAAGTTCTTCTGATGCTTTCGAAAGATTACCGTTGTGTTTGTTCAGCGCGCTGCTGATTGCGCTTTTTTCATAATCCTCTACCCGGATGACAGGCTCATCGACTTTACTGGCAGGGGAATGTTTGATTTTCAGCATAAAATCGTCTGGTGTCAGAATTTTACTTTTGGAAAGAATGACTGCCCTTTCGATGGAATGTGCAAGTTCCCTTATATTCCCTGGCCAGGGATATGAATTCAATTTCAGAACAGTATCTCCCCGGAGTACTAATCCCTTCTTACTGTAATGTTCCGAATAAAGTTCCAGGTAATATTCTGCAATCAGACTAATATCTTCCCCTCTTTCTCTTAATGGAGGGAGTGTAATCTCAACTGTATTAATGCGATATAGTAAATCCTGGCGAAAGTTGAACGAGTCTGCCAGCTGGTACTGAGGCATATTAGTAGCTGAAATGAGCCTAACATCTATCGGGATTGAATGATTACTGCCAATCCTGACAATTGCCCTGTTCTGGATAGCGGTAAGAATTTTTGCCTGCAGGGGCATGGTAAGATTGCCAATCTCATCGAGGAAAAGCGTTCCTCCTGATGCTGCTTCAAACCTTCCGGCCCTTTCCTCCCTGGCATCAGTAAATGCTCCGCGTGTGTGTCCGAATAATTCAGATTCAAAAAGAGTCTCGGGAATTGCCCCTAAATCAACATGGACAAATGGTTTCTCCCTTCTTAATGACTCACAATGCAAAGCCAGGGCTGCCAGTTCCTTGCCGGTACCATTTTCTCCCATGATCAGAACATTGGCATCAGTTGGAGCTACCGTTTTAATGGTATCCATTATTTGTGCCATAACCCATGACCGGCTGATGATTTTCGGATAATGAATTTCACCATAATCTACGGTCTTGTCATTATTGCTCTTCCTTCTGCTTCCGTCTTTCTGCGCTGAGCGATTGCAAACAACATTATTTATTGCGGCAACAAGGCGCTCCTGATTCCACGGTTTTATTATAAAATCGACGGCACCCATCTTCATTGCCTGCACTGCCAGATTTATTTCACCATATGCAGTTGTCGTCAATATGCAGACATCGGGATCAATCTGAAGTATTTTCTTAAGCCATTCCAATCCCTCTTTCCCGGAAGTAGCGCCACGGGTAAAATTCATGTCAAGTAAAATCACATCGTACTTGCCAGCTTTAACGAATCCTGGTATTAAACCAGGGTCAGAGAGTGAGTCAACCTTCTCAAAAAGTCCTCTCAATACCAGCTTCGCTGTGTATAGAACATCATTGTCATCATCAATGACCAGAATGTTGCCGCACCCTTCCGATTGCATTTAATATAAGCGTAGTTTATTCTTAACTGGTAATCTGCAAATAATAGTAAAGATAACAAGTGTTTCAAAACGAATCAACAATTTGTAGCAAAACGCTACAATAATGATTCTGCTTCATTCTACATTTTATTCTACATATCTGTTTATCTTATAGTTATATAGATTGGCCTGATAGTTGATTTCATTCTACTAATTCAAGATTAACCTGATTTGGTCACTTATATCGAATTAAAGTTAAAAAATGCATCAAAATATTATTCTGAATTATGGACAACAGAGTCGCTTTTATTTCTGGAGCTACAAGTGGAATAGGCGCTGCTTTTGCACAACATTTTGCACAAAGAGGTTATGATCTTATTATTACCGGCCGCCCGGGTGATGAAATACCTCTTTTTGTAAAAGAGCTGAAAGAAAAAAATAATACAAATGTTGAACTTTTATTTGCAGAGTTTGCAAATGAAATTGATGTGGCAAGAGTAGTGGGCATTATTAAAGCGAATAATAATATTGAAGTTCTGATCAATAATGCAGGATACGGTTTAGGGAAAATTTTCTGGCTGGATGAAATCAAGAACCAGGAAGACATGATTAAAGTGCATATTAATGCACCGCTTCGCTTCATTTATGCAGCACTTCCTAATATGATTAATAAAAAGAAAGGCATAATTATTAATTTGTCATCGCTGGCTTCATTCATGCCCATTCCAAAAGACTCAATGTATTCTGCCACCAAACTTTTTAACAACATTTTTTTGGAATCGCTTCATATAAATCTCAGAGACAAAGGTATCAAGACACAAGTCCTTTGCCCGGGATTTGTGAAGACAAATTTCCATACCACATCTGACGGCAAAAAAGCGGAGTTCAAAAACAGAGGAATCATCCGCTGGATGAAACCCGAAGAGGTTGTTGAAATTTCTGTTAGAAACCTGATTAAGAAGAACAAAGTCATAGTTGTCCCGGGTTTTTTGAATAGAGTAGTAAAACTTATTCATACTATTCTGCCCAATAAAGTGTATTATGGTCTGGCAACTAAATACTTACAATAGAAACCATGAATTCAATTGTTGCTGTACAACAATGCTTCGGATATGATCCGGATGAAATGTTAAGGCACATTGAATGGCTTTACGTTGAAGGCAATGGCCCTGACCCTATGGGGAAAAAAGTTCTGGTTAAACCCAATATCCTTTCCGATGATGATCCGGCCAGGGCGACAACGACTCATCCTGTTGTAGTTGAAGCTGTCATAATCTATCTCCAATCAAGGGGCGCAAAAGTATTTGTCGGAGATTCACCAACATTTGATACAGATAAATTTACCGGTGAAAAATCAGGAATCAGGCAAGCTGTTGACAAATGTGGTGCTACTTGGGTAAGGTTCAGTGATTCTGTTGTTACCAGGAAAGTTGGCACTGCTGCAATTAAAATAACAGCCCTGATCACCGAGGTCGATCTTATAGTGTCACTTCCAAAGCTTAAGACCCATGAGCTCATGTTTTTTACCGGAGCTATGAAAAATATATTCGGACTTGTTCCTGCTTTCAACAAGGCACTTCAACATGTAAAATATCCTGACAGATTTAAGCTTGGTAAATTCTTTGTCGACCTTGAAGATACGATAAGACCTCATTTTCATATAATGGATGGGGTAGTTGCAATGGAAGGTTCCGGCCCCGGGAACGGATATCCAAAAAAAGTAAATGTGCTGCTGGCCTCTGTTAACCCGCTTGCCCTGGATATTATTGCCTGCCGTATTATTGGGTACAATCCTCTTGAAATTCCAACAAATAAAATAGCTCTCCAGAGAGGTCACCTTCTTAAAAGCATTGATGACATTATTATTAAAGGAACTGATCCTGAGACTATTCTCATTAAAGATTTCAAGCTAATTATTACAGGTGGAGCAACAAGAATTTTACTTAAACACCTTAAAAAGAAAATACCATTCTTAAGAAGGTTCGATAAAAGACCTGTTTTCAACTACAATCTATGCATAGGATGCGCAAAATGTATAAACATCTGTCCGGTTAAGATCCTGCGTTTCGATAATAAAAACAAAGTATTGATCAATGACTCAAATTGCATACGCTGTTACTGCTGCCATGAGGTTTGCCGTGAAAGAGCAATAGAAATAAAAAGAAAGGTTTTTTAATAAATATTATTTATCATGATTGAACCTGTAAGTCTGACTATTAAATACAAAATTATGAAGAAAATTACGACAATCACTTTAATTCTTGCTGTATTATTATGCAGTTGCACACATTACTATTATGTGGCCAATGTTCAGAATGTACCCCTATTCAAGGAAAAGAATGAACTGCGTTTGTCCGGTGCATTTGCAGAGGGAGATGAATCTGCTTGTATAGAAGCTCAGGCCGGCTATTCTATTACGGATAAAATTGGCGTTTTTGCAGACTTTATGTCTGGAAAAGGAGGAAATGTTTCAGATAATAACTTTGGCAAAGGGAACTACCTTGAGGGAGCTATCGGCTATTATAAGCCGACTGGCAAATTCGGAGTTTTTGAAATTTACGGGGGATTGGGCGGATGCAATCAGCATCATGAGTACTCGGGTTCACAATACAATGACATTACCGGCACATATGAAAATGTATCAAATGGTTCAGCTGATCTGTCATATCTGAAATTCTTTATTCAACCCTCTTATGGCATAACGTTTAATGTATTAGACGTTGCCCTGTCAACCCGGTTTTGCAATGTCTATTATAATAGAATAGATAACAAGGCTTTGGGAAACGCTGGCGAATATAACAATCTCTATACTCTTGCAAACACGAATCATTTTAATGTGGAACCAGCTATAACTGTCCGGGGAGGATGGAAAAATATAAAGCTCCAGTTTCAGGCCGAATACGCTGGTCTTATTAACAGCGGATACCAAAATTCCTTTGGTGAAGATTGGCATCTCAGCTTGGGTTTAAATGTAGCCTTCTCAAAAAGGTTCAGGCAGAGTGCCCCAAAAAACTAAAAATAAATGGCAGGATTTTACCCGCCACTTAAATTATCGTCTTAATAATATTATGCCTAATTATTTACCTGATCAGAATATATTTTTCTAACTAAAATTATTTTTCTATGAAAACAATTAAATTTTTTGTTCCCATTTTGATGTTACTCGCCATCGGTGCCTGTAACAAAGATGACAAGAATTTCAACATGCAGCCTATTCCTGAATGCAGAAATGGCAACTTCATTAATAATGCAAAACCAGTAAAAATTGCCGTATTGTCCGACTTGCATTATATGGATCCATCATTGCTTAAGGCTGACGGCAGCGCATTTCAGATGTACCTGATGCAGGATCCTAAACTGCTGGCTGAAAGCGGAGCTATACTCCAGCAAATCATTCGCAATTTAATGGTTGAGAAGCCCGATTTAGTATTGATTTCAGGCGATCTGACCAAAGATGGTGAACTTGTAAGCCATAAATCTCTTATCAGACAATTAGAAATTCTGCGTTTAAACAAGATTAAAGTACTTGTGGTGCCGGGAAATCATGATATTAATAATCCCGATGCCAAGCTTTTCAATGGCGACAACGCAACACCGGTTGCTACCATTACACCTGACAAATTTGTATCCTTATATGCCGATTATGGGTACAGGAATGCCATTGCCAGAGATCCCAACTCCTTAAGTTATGTTTCGGAGCCAATTAAAGACTTACGCATACTTGCACTTGATGCAAATGAATATTATAACAATACACCTACATACTGTGTTGTGGCCGGTAACATTAAAGATGCTACCATGGTATGGGCAAAAAAACAGCTGGCCGATGCCAAAGCCAGGGGAAAAACTGTTATTGGCATGATGCACCATGGTTTGGTTGAGCATTTTATGGGCGAATCAGTTATATTCCCCGATTATCTTGTAGATAACTATACTGAGAAAGCTGATGAACTTATGCAGGCAGGCCTGAAAGTAATATTTACGGGTCATTTCCATGCCAATGATGCCGTTGCCCAAACAATGGGCAACTTATCGCTGGTCGATATCGAAACAGGCTCTCCAGTTATTTGGGAATCTCCTTACAGGATTATAAAACTTATAAATAACAAACTATATATCAATACAAAGCATATTGAACACATATTTTATCCCGGATTAAATGGAGTCTCTTTCCCGGATTTTGAAAAAGCCTTTTCGCTTAATGGATTTGAGATCCAGGCTTACTATATGCTGACTTATCCTCCTTACTATATCCCCGAAGATATAGCTTCTCAGATTGCACCCGTTTTTGCCCAGGCTATGCTTGCCCACTTTGGAGGCGATGAAACCATTACTGCTGAGACGAGTGCAACAATAGCGGCCATTGCTGAAGTTTCTCCTGATCTGGCTAATATTTTAATGGGTTTGTACACCGATCTGCCGCCAACTGACAATCAATTAGTGGTTGACCTGAACTGATTAAGGGTTATCTATTAGTAATTCAATCATTAATGGCTTAAGTCCGTAAGGATGGAGATTCCTTCCTTACGGGCTTTTTAATTCCGGGTATTAAATATAAAAGTATTGCATAAATTTACTCCGGCTAACACTTATGCAAATGAATATTTTATTAAAAGAAACATTCCTCGGATTATGGAAGAAGTACTTTGGAAATGCAGAGCTTCCAATAGTTTTTTATTATACCGAAGGCAACGGAGGCGCTGAATGGCCAGAAAAGCCGAAAGGGAGAAGCTGTATTATTTGTGAGCTGGCAAAGGTCAGAAACGGAAGATCATTTGTCTATAATGCTGAAAGAGTGATGTGCAGCGGTGCAAAAAGATATCTGGGTTACACTGACAAAATGAGACCCGGATTCGAATACTTTCTGTCTTGCGGAAATAAACAGATTGAAGGAGAAAGGTATTTACGCTCACCTGAGCTTGTAAATGAGTTTATGAAGAAACAGCAGACATTGCCGGGCGCTGGCAGAAATATTGTCTTTAAAAGATGGGATAATATGAATGAGAATGATGAGCCTGATGTGGTAGTATTCTTTGCCAGCCCTGATGTGTTGTCAGGACTCTTCACCCTTGCCAATTTCGATCAGGCTGAGCCAAACGGCACATTCACTCCTTTTGCCGCCGGTTGTGGTTCAATAGTCTATTATCCATATCAGGAAAGTAAATCGGAAAGGCAGAGAGCGGTTATCGGAATGTTTGATCCATCTGCCCGTCCGTGTGTCCCTGAAAATATTCTGACTTTCGCTGTCCCTATGAAGAGATTTGAAAAGATGATCGGATATATGGAAGAGAGCTTCCTGATAACCGAAACATGGAGTACCATCAGGAAAAGGATTGTTAAAAGTTGATAGGATAAAGTTCAGGATTCCTGGGGAAACAGTTATTTACTATCTACCATAATTGGCAGGCCTTTGCCGTTGGTCATTAAAATCAACTTGGAATTAGGTGAGGTGGCAATAGCTTTAATCATTTCATACTGCAGGAGCTTGTCGCTCAGACCTGTGTTCAAAATCTTCTGATAATCTGCAATACCCTGGGCTTCAACTCTTTTCCGTTCTGCCTCCTGCCTTTCCTTCTGCAGAACAAAGGTCATCTTCTGAGCTTCCTGTTCAGCATTGATCTTTGATTCGATTGCAGCTTTCACCGATTCAGGCAGGGTAATGTTCCTTACTAAAAGCTGTTCAAGCATTAGGCCGCGTTCCTTGAAATTTGATTCAATGGATGAAAATATCTTGTCCTGAAATTCATCCCTCTTGGATGAAAATAATGATACTGCATCATAATAAACAGCGTTATTTCTGATCCCGGTCCTGCAGATGGGTCGGACTAGCACATTCCGGTAATCTGTTCCGACCTCTTTAAGAATGCGTGGCGCTTCCGATGGAATGACTCTATATAAAACAGTTAAATCGATAATTACCTCCAGTCCGTCAGCTGAAAGAACGCGTATGGCATCATCTCCTTTCTGCGCACCCTCATCATGCACCCCGGACATCGTATAATTTTCTGTTCTGATGTCGAACATTACCACCTTGACCAGCGGATTGATGATGTTCAGTCCACTCTTAAGAGTATTATTGCTTACTTTCCCAAACAGTTTCTGCACGCCAACCATACCCGGTTCTACTTGCACAACCGATGCGGCTGAAAGTAAAATAAGAAAGATGAGAACCCCGGCCAGCTTTATTTTTGAATTGTAAGCGTGAAGACCAGGAACGTTTCTGGTGACAACGAATGCAACCAAAAGAACTATTATGCCTATCATTATTAATCCCATGACATTGATATTTTTTAGGTTTATGTTTAAATTTGTTCTATTTCAAATACTAAAGTAATCAGAAAAATGAAGACTATCGACATAACTCCTGAAACTGAGAATCAATATTTCTGCTGCCTTGAGGAATGGTCAGAAGATATGAAGGAGGCAGGTGATTGCAAACGACAGTGGTATAACTTCATGAAAGACAAAGGTCTGAAAGTAAAATTTATTCAGGATGACGTTGGTGTTATAGCAGGTATGATCCAATATGTACCTATCGAATTCTCCATGTTCGAAGGAAAGAATCTATATGTGGTCCTGTGTATCTGGATTCATGGTTTTAAAAAAGGCCGTGGTGATTATCGAAAAAGAGGTATGGGAACTGCATTGTTAAAAGCTGCTGAAGATGACTCAAGACAACTCGGTGCGGATGGATTGGTTACATGGGGACTTGGTATTCCGGTTTTCATGAGGGCTTCATGGTTTAAACGCAAGGGGTACTCAGTTACTGATAAAGATGGAATGTTAAGGCTGTTATGGAAACCTTTCAATGAAAATGCGACACCTCCCCATTTTATTAAAAAGAAAAAACAACCGGTCCAAGGTGAAGGGAAAGTGAATGTGACAATGTTCAGGAATGGCTGGTGCCCGAATTATAATATTGCGTGTGAACGTGCTGTCAGAGCATCAAAAGAGTTTCCGGGAAAGGTAAATCTTCAGGAATTCGTGACAACAGACAAAGAAGTATTTCGTGAATGGGGAATCAGTGACGCACTCTATATTGACGGTAAAGAGATGTGGGCTGGACCAGCTCCATCTTTCGACAAAATCAGAAAGAAGATTGAAAAGAGAGTTAAAAAGATTTAATATACTGTATTAATATGAACTTATATCAGATGTGCTGAGAAGTTATTTACTATTCAACCAATTCCCTGATCTTGTTAATATCTACATCAATCTTCGGATCAAAAGAATCACTATTCATATAATCCAGTACCGACTTCAGCAGCTGTTTAGATACAATCCGTTCTTCCTGAATATTCTTAAGATCGATGCTGCAAACGAGAAGTTTTCCTCCCCCTGTTTTTGTTTCAAAGGCAAGAGCCAGCCTCCTGTTCTCAAACCAAGTATCTATTGGCTGAATCAATGGTTTTAGCTGGACCGGAAATCCGTCAAGTATCATGGCCTGTGAATGAGAAACAGGATCCCACCACTGCCAGTTGCTGTGATATTCAGTCGGGAAAGAATTGAATAATGGATGCTTCGGATCACACAGGATTCCCAGGGTATGGGGAGGCTGATTGCCGGTCCAGGCGGTATTCCAGAAGATGCTTGAAAAACCTATCGCTACCTGAGCCCCTTTTGTTTTTCCAACTTTACCATATGTCAGCAATAAAACTGATCCTCCTTTTTGCAGAAAATCCTCAGTTTTCTCATTAAGCACATCGGTAACATAAACTTTCCCGAAATCACATTCATTATCTTCAGGATAGACCCAGAAATCCCAATGGTTTATGAAAGAGGTTCCTGCAATTGAGACTTCAAATGTCAGTTTTCGGGCACCGGTGATTGCTTTTATATCCATTGTAAATAATCCAACAGGGACTCCATTCCCGATTTTTATCTCATCCATGGTCATGGTTTCCTTGCGAAGAATCTGCCCGGAGGAATCAATAACCCGACATAATATTTCAGCATTCTTTATCGGCTTCGCTCCAAAATGAGCAATTTCTACCATAGCTTCGAATTTCTCACCATCCCTATAAATAAGCCTTTTCATTCTGGCAAGAAGGACGGTTTCGTTACAGAACATTCTGAACTCTTCGGGGGTTACATAGCCTTTTGATTCAAAAAACGGATTGAGAACTCCCACAAGCGCTGTTCCCTGTCCTGGGAAATCATGAAGCTGAAGAATTTCAAATCCGCCGAATCCCTTAGTACGCATGGCAGCTTCAATATCGGCCTTGTAGCATAATACCTGGAGCTTGCCCGAAGCCATCAGAAAATCCTCTGCCTGGTCGCCCATATTGTTTTCAATAAGGCTTTCCCTGAATATTTCAAAATTTGTAGGTTTCAGAACTCCGGTATATTTTTCAATCTCCTTAAAATCAGGATAAACACACCACTGTCCGATCTCGTGGCTTACAATCGGGACTTTGAACTTTGCTACAAAATCATTATAATCAAACATAGTCTGCGGCGGCAGTGCATTTATTATACTGTTCAGACCCTCTCCCCAGTGTTGTATCCTTGGTTCCGAGGTGAGATTATAATCATTTTCGGGAATTATGGGCCATCCTGCTGCAGAGGTATAAACCCTGCGATTATCTTTTGATTTCCAGTATGTTATCAGCTTCCCAAGGTACTCTTCCTGGTTTTTTCCTGCAGGCTCATTGCCATATGCCAGCATGCAGAATGAAGGATGGTTGCCATAAGCTTTTATTATCCTGTCACTTTCATCATAAATGAATTGATCAACAGGACCGCCGTTTCCAATTGAGGCCCCCTGGTTTGCCCATGAACTGCACTCTATATGAAAATACATTCCTAATTTGTCAGCTGCAATAAATGCTGCCTCGGGCGGACAAAATGAATGAAACCTTACATGATTCAATCCATAATCCTTGCATGTCTTCAGTACTTTTTCCCATGAAGCAACATCTGCAGGAGGATAGCCTGTTAGTGGGAAAATGCAGCATTCAGTGGTTCCGCGAAGAAATGTCGGTTTCCCATTTATCTCAAAATGGGTACCGTGCGTACTGAACTCACGCATACCGAAATCAACTGATCTGTTGTCATATCCATTTTTGTCAGAGCCTATCAGTGTTACTGACATTTTATAGAGCACAGGCGTAAATTCACTCCAAAGCTGCGGTTTCCTGATTTTGTATTCCAGAGTAATCTGCTGTTCACCTGAATTTGTAACAAATGTTACATTTTTAGCCGGCAGTTTTCGATTATTGTCAGAATTAAAGCTTTCAGCCTTTATTTGCAATTCCCCATTAAAATCAACTTTACCGGGATTTCTGACGGTTATTATGACTTTAGCGATTTTCTTCTGAATGTCAGGATATATCCTGACTTCATCAATATATACCGACGGTTTTGCGATGAGACTTATTTCTCCGGTAATGCCGTTCCAGTTTGATTGTGTATGATCGCTTATGCTATGGGAGTTAACTCCGATGGGAATAATTACCCTGTTATCAATACGAATGCTTACCAGGTTTTTCCCGGGATTAAGAAGATCAGTTATATCATACTCATGAGGCGTTGCCAGGCTGTTTTGAGTTCCTGCCTTCTGACCATTGACATATACTGTCGATTCCCAGTGACACCTTTCAAGAAAGAGAAACACTCTTTTCCCTGACCAGTTTGCAGGAAGTTCCACTTCCTTCTGGTACCAGGCAGCACCTTTATAGTATTTAACAGGCTTAAGCCAGAATGGAATCTTAATATTCCCGGGTTGGCGATATTTTTCATATTTCATATCAGTGAAATATGACTTATCAACAATATCTCCGGTCCAGTCTGTTTTCAATGTAACCTCATTGCCCTTCCCGTTTTCAGCCATGGAACCTGGAAGGGTTACTTTATCATCAAATACTTTATTATACCATTGCTGTACGGTTCCCTGGTCAAGTGAGTCAATTCTGAATTTCCATTCTCCGGCCAGAGATATCTTATCTTTTACAAAAATATTTTTACTGTTACACCCGGTCAACAGAAACAATAAAATCAATAACTGCTTCATTTGTTTTCAGTTAGTTCATGTTCAATCTCTTCGAGAGATTTACCTTTAGTCTCAGGTAATTTCTTCAGAATATACCAGAAACCCAATATGCAAATAAATCCGTAAAGCCAGAAAGTTCCGGATGCTTTCAGAGACCGGTTCAGCATGGGGAATGAATAGGTCAGGACAAAGCATGCAGCCCATAATGCAAATGTCGATATTGCCATTGCAAACCCCCGGATTCTGTTGGGAAAAATCTCAGAAAGGACAACCCATGTGACAGGAGCCAGAGACATTGCATAACAGGCAATGGCTATTACGACCATAATCAGCAAAGGCAGACCCTGAAGGTGGAAAAAGTACATGCTTCCTATAATGGCAAATATTCCTGCCAGACCGCCAGCACCCAGAAGCATCAGTGCTTTCCTGCCAAGCCTGTCGACGGTGAACATGCCGATGAAAGTGAATACAAGGTTTACGCTTCCTGTTATTACAATATTGAATAAAATATCAGAGACGCTGTATCCGGCATTTGCAAATATCTCCTGGGCATAATTGAAAATTACGTTTATCCCGCACCATTGCTGAAAAACAGCAATAATAATTCCAAGTGCAAGCAGCTTCGTTATTCCCGATTGCCTTAAGATATTGAAATTTGTTTTCAGGGGCATCGTCTTGAGAGTCTCTTCAATTGAGAGCAGCTCATTCTCCGCATAATCATTACCACCAATTCTTGCCAGTGTTTTAATGACTTTCTGATGATTTTTCTTGTTTTTAGCCAGCCACCTGGGGCTTTCAGGGACAAACCACATGAAAATAAAGAAGAGGCTCGCAGGCATAGCGCAGGTATAAAACATCCATCTCCACCCCGTCTGGCCATTCCATGATGCCAGAATATCTGTGGCTGTTGCTCCGGCACTGACAGGTTCTGCTATTCTCCAGTTGACAAGTTGTGCAGCAAGTATCCCTATAACTATTGTAAGCTGATTTATAGATACGAAGGCTCCCCTGACACTTCCGGGAGTGACTTCTGCAATATACATAGGTGAAAGGTTCGAAGCAAGCCCTATCCCGATTCCTCCCAGAATCCTGAATAATACGAAAGTTGTAAACGAACCGGCGCTTCCGGTTCCAAGTGAGGCAATAATAAAAAGCACCGCGGAGAGCAAAAGGAGTCTTTTCCTCCCAAATTTATCGCTCAGCCACCCTGACAGGACTGCACCTGCCAGGCAACCGGTCAGGGCGCAGCTCATAGCCCAGCCCTGAAGACCCGGGATATTTGAAATTCCGAAGAATGGTTCATAAAATGGTTTGGCTCCGCCGATCACCACCCAGTCATATCCAAAAAGCAGGCCTCCCATGGCGGAAACCAGTGTAATGCCAATCAGAAAACGCCAGTTATAAGAATGTTCTTTCACCAGTTTCAGTCTTACAATAAAGTTCTTTTAAAACTTATTAAATATTTTTGGCAAGATTATAATAATTCAAGGTTTATAATTCTTTCAGAGTTTCAAGCATTGCCACGACATTTTCAAATGGAACATTGGCCTGTATGTTATGAACCGTGTTGAAGACAAACCCTCCGCCATTGTTAAAAATCTCACATTGTCTCCGGACCTGATCTTTTACCTGCTCTGGCGTTCCAAAAGCAAAAACACCCTGGGTATCAACTCCTCCGCCCCAGAAAACGATCTTTTCTCCATACTTCTTTTTAAGTATCCGGGGATCCATTCCTGAAGCATTGATCTGAACCGGGTTTATAATGTCAAACCCCGATTCTATGAAAAGATCCATGAAAGTCTCAATGGCTCCGCATGAGTGTTTAAAGGTTTTCCAGCCTGTGTTGTTATGTATCCAGTCATTTACCTTTTTATAATATGGAAGCCACATATCCGTATATGTTTCTGGCGAGCAGAAAGTTGAATTCTGAGTTCCAAAGTCGGTTCCGCATATAAACGCAACATCAATTCTGTTACCTATAACCCCATATAGCTTTTTCAGGTTTTCAATTGCAATATCAGTCTGCATGTCATAGAGATTCTTAATAAAATCTTCCCTGCTAAGAGTCGACATGTACCATTCAGCGATGCTTCTGATACCTTTCGGTTTCTTTAATCCAACACCAGGCACCAGTGCAATATCCCCAAGGGCTGTTCCGCCAAGTGTTGCCACAATTGCTTGTGAACCATTATTAACTGATTCGATCTGATCTTTCCAGTAAATCAGATCGTTGTCAGTAACCAGGCCAAACTCTTCCAGGTTATCTTCGATCCTGAGGGTTGCATCATCGATTGGCTCCTGTCTTTCGAGAGCGTCGAAAAAGTAGCCCGCCCTGGGCATCATTGAGCTTGGCTGCACTGATGTATCTCCTTCCGGATACATCAGAATATCGCCATTACTATTATACGTGTAATTAAATCCGCCCGGGAAAAGAACCTCCTGTCCCCATAGTGTCTTGTGCACTCTCCAGCCTTTATTGCTGACGCTGAACATATTTTTTTCCCCGAAAAGACCCACAACATCGATATCCATTGCCTCAATAAGCTCAGAATCAATCTCACCCAGCATCTGGTAAGGCTCAATGACTTTCACCGGCCGTCTTTCGAGACCGTAATAACTGCGAAGCTTCTCAACAATAAGGACGTGAATTCCAGTTACAGTTGTTGCGCCAAAGTCAACAACGACATTACCGGGCTGCCGGTGATTAATGGTATTTATAAAATTCTCCTTCGACCTTTCAGACATAATCTGTTTTACTTCTTAAGTTTCCCTAAAGATAAAATATTCTGAACTATAAATTTTATACTTTTATCTATCTCTATTACGCAATCTAATCAGAAGAAAAAATGAAAAGAAATCTTGCATTTATCATTGTGCTCATCCTTGTATTCCCTGTGGTCACCGGGCAGAAATTCAATAACCTTACTCCTACTCCCCCAATGGGATGGAATAGCTGGAACACCTTTCAATCTAAAATCAATGAGCAGCTTGTCAGGGATATTGCAGATATTTTTGAACGGGACGGATATAAGAATGCCGGCTATAATTATATCATCATTGACGATTGCTGGTCGCTTCACGAACGTGATAAGGATGGGAACCTGGTTGCTGACCCGGCAAAATTCCCGGAGGGCATGAAAGCCCTGGCTGATTATGTTCATTCAAAAGGGCTGAAGCTGGGAATTTACAGCGATGCGGGCACGCAAACATGCGCAGGCTATCCTGGCAGCAAAGGGTACGAAATGCAGGATGCCCGGCTTTTTGCATCATGGGGCATCGACTATCTGAAATACGACTGGTGCAATTCCCAGGGATTAAATACGATAGATTCATATACAAAAATAAGGGATGCGTTATATGCTGCCGGGAGACCGATCGTCCTTTGCATTTGTGAATGGGGAAACACACAGCCCTGGCTGTGGGGAAAAGAAATCGGCCAGCTCTGGCGTATAAGCGGCGACATTACACCCTGTTTTGACTGCATTGTTGATCATGGCTCTTACAAGGACTGGGGCATAATGAAAATAGTTGACCTGAGAAATGATATCCGCAAATATGCTGGTCCCAATGGCTGGAATGATTATGACATGATGGAGGTTGGCAACGGAATGACTGTCACCGAGGACAGGACTCATTTTTCGATCTGGTGCATGCTTTCAACCTCACTTATAATGGGAAACGATCTGCGGTCTGCGTCGCCTGCCACCAATGAAATACTTACAAACAAGAATGCAGTAGCCATCAACCAGGATCCCCTTGGAGTGCAGGCATTCAAGTACAAGGATATCGATAGTACTGAAGTATGGGTAAAACCCTTAAAAAATGATGAATGGGCGATATGCTTTCTTAACAGGAAAAACAAGTCCGTTACTTTGAATTTCAACTGGTCAGATAATTTTATCAAAGATCCCGACTTCAGCTACAGCGTTGATTTCAAAAATGAGAAATTTAAAATCCTCAATATCTGGACAGGGAAAAAGACCGGGACAACGCGTAAGCCTTTAAAGGCAGTGATACCGGTTCATGACGTGGTGATGCTGAGACTCTCAAAATGAATTCCGCATCAAACATATCGGAACCATTTCAATTCAATCCTCTGAAACATCATCTCTCATTTATTAAGGATTTCATCGCGCGCAGATTATCTGAAAATGACACGCCTGATGTCAGAATTCTGGTCAAAGAACTTAACCATGTCGGTACATCTGTAATGGATGTTTATAACGGATCACTGACAGTCAGGAGAATAATTAAAGAAGTGAGTCTCTTTCTTAAATCAAAAAATCTCGGAAACGAGGCAGTTTTTTCAAGATGGGCCGGAGTAAACTTTAAAGATTTCAGGATAATAACCCTGTCAGACAGTTCGCAATGGATGTTGAAATACCATAATGACAGAGCCAATTATGTTCATCTGTTCCCTGCACGCATGAGTCCTCATTCTTTCAGGGTAAAAGCAAATACTCTGAAATCAGCAATTCTTTATAATATAGTAATTGGTAAAGACTACATTTCAAGAAGGGATCTTAACCGTGCCAGGGCACTGTTGGGTTTATCACCTGTCAAAGACCCTGCTGAAACAGAGGCTATAACAGAAATGATTGAAATATTTAGAGGATAAATTACTTGAAGAATATTCTGATTAATACTCCAGGTAGTTTGCACATAAGCATGCATGAACTTTATAACAGTGAAAGTTACTGAGAAATAACCTTTTCTTTATTCCTATTCAATAACATTAAAATACAGCATATTACAACAACCGCATCAATTATGAACATAATGGTAAGCATAGTATTCCAATTCTTCAGGCCGATTACAAAAAAGCCTGTTCCTAATCCGATAAGCGGACATACAATCCCCAAAACCTGGGAATATTTTTTATTCAGAAGTAATAAAACCCCGATTGCAAAATATACAATGCCAAAAGCAAGCATTGGTAAAGCATTAGGATCTCGCGGCTCTCTAAACATAGGAAGTATATGCAAAACACCTGCTATGAGCATAAGCAAGGCAGCAAAATAACGGATTGTTTTCATTTGTTTAATTATTAATTGTTTAGATAGAGCAAGTTACACCAATAAAAATCTCAAGTCAAGTTTTTTTATGCCAAGAATATAAAGTACTATAATCCGAACAAAAAATAAATATTCTTCCCCCCGCTTTTTGCGCCTCATCTTGATAATACCTTATGAAGAGTGAGGGCTAAAGCCCCATCATCAATCTGGATGTTAGCTCCGGGCTGAAGCCCGGGGTTAGTGACCTCCCGAATAATCCCCGGTGGCTTTTTTTAGATTAACCTGCCTCAAAGTCTGGAGTTATTTATCGTTTATGCTCTAACCCGGGAAACTACTGAAAGTTTAAAGTGAATTAGATAGTAAGAAAGGTTACAAAAAATATGATAAGCAACTTACCTATATCCGATTGTCAGCTTCCGGGGCTATTTTTGTTTATCAATGTTATATTCACCAGAAGGGTCTATTTGCTTAAACCCTGTAACTTCTCCATTCTTGATTGTAAATACAAAACTATAATCGGGGTATTCCTTTATTCTGAAGATATCCGGTTTCACAGGTATTAGAACGATCCGGGGTTGTCCCGGGACAATCAGGTAAAGATTCTTATCAATAAGTTCGACATTCATATAACTTCCTGCAATAGAATATTTCCCGGTATATTTTGCAAGTATTGCCGGGTTACTTAATGAAACATCAGCTTTTCTTGTAAAAGTTGACTCATTCTCGTCAAGCGAAGTGTGAAGACCATCTATACTGCCCTGCGGGTTAGTGTTGAAATTAAGTGACCAGAGTCCATATTGTTCATCATTTGGTGAATCAAACCGGTCATAGTGAAAATGTTTAAGCGGTAGTTTGATGTTATGGAAATCCATTTGCAGTGCAGAATCTGCAAGAGTAATATTAATTATTCCATAGGCAGGATTCTCATATTGTCCGGTATAATCCGGGAGCTGATGTGATGGTCTAGTCCCGGGGATAAGTTCAGCACCTGATTTGCTGCGTCCTTCCTTCCCGATCTTTTTACCTTCCTTCTGATCCTTCAGACCTCTTTCACTCCATGGAGTCAGATCAAGCCCTAGTAATCTTTCAAAGATGTTGTAAGGTATTATGTTAGTAAGCGAGACACCCTGGTCACCAATTACAAATACAATTACACCGATACTGTCATAAGGCATAGCAGCAACTTGCGAATAAAAACCAGGAAGGGCTCCACCATGGTTCGTCACAAAGTGACCCCT
Source organism: Bacteroidales bacterium (assembly GCA_003152835.1). Taxonomy (GTDB): domain Bacteria; phylum Bacteroidota; class Bacteroidia; order Bacteroidales; family VadinHA17; genus LD21. The sequence continues at coordinate 19,072 of PMBC01000184.1, forward strand.
ATAGGATAAAGTGAACCTTCCCATTCCGTAAAAGGAATTAAGGATTTCTTTATATCCTTTGTTTTCCAACCCACTGTTCGGAAGAGCAACCGTTGGCTCAAGAGTTGCTTTTATTATTCTCTCAGGAATGACCTGCCGTTTCTTAAATTTTCCATTATTCATAAGTGTTATCAGCCAGTTCGACATATCCTCAATATTCGAGATTATTGCACCTGCCGGTCCTACTGCCTGTTGATCCTCATATATCGGGATTTTGTACAACAATGTTGTATCCCGTTTCTCATTATAAGGAACACCGTGATCCGGATTATTCTCCATCTCTTTTACAGTGAAGACAGTGCTTTTCATTTCAAGCGGAGTTAATATATTCTCCTGTACAAATGCCTCCCATGTTTTTGAACTAAGAAGTTCAATTATGTAACCGGCACTAACATACATCAGATTATTATAAAGAAATCCTTGTCTCAGCGCCTGACTCGGTTCAAGATATTTTAATCGCTCAAAAAGTTCCTTACGACTAAAATCAGATTTGTACCAGATTAGATCATGCCGGGATATACCAGTGCGGTGCGATAGCATGTCACGTATGGTGACAGAATTATTCAGGTCATTATTATAAAACTCAATTGAGGGTACATAATTACGTATCGGTTTATCCCAGTCAAGTTTTCCCTGGTCAACAAGCATTCCGATCGAAACTGCAGTAAATAATTTTGTGTTTGATGCAATCTGGAATAAGGTTTTAGGTGTAACAGGAAGTTTTTGTTCATACTCACGGTATCCGTATCCTTTTGCAAAAACCAGCTTGTCTTTATATACAATTCCGANNCTTTTCGTGATATCAATTGTCTGAGAAAATATGTTTATCTGAAAGCAAACAATTATAAACCAAAGAAGGGATACTTTTAACACTAATTGTATCTGCAGCTGATTAAGTCTTGTTTTCATTTGATTGGGATTTGNNCAGGCAGGCGCGCAGCCCGCTCACGGGCTCGCTCCTTTTAACTTGAAAGGCAGCCTAATCGGCTGCCTTTCTGTGATCCCGGAGAGACTCGAACTCTCAACCAACAGAACCGGAATCTGCCATTCTATCCATTGAACTACGGGACCGGGTATATATGTGCATGCAAAATTATAACCATTAGCCCGGTTTTACAACTATTTGACTGAAATTAAATAATCCGCTTTAAATTATTCTTAAAGGCAAAATGATATTCCATAACCTCTACGAGGTAATAACAATATACTGAGAAATCTTTCTGCTACAATTCCTTATGCCCTACGGGCAATAAGTGTTAAATACACAATTTGTTCTTTCCTGACTGACCGGAGTTGTTTCCAGCCTTTGCCTTGTTGGTATCTTCTTTAAAAGGTTACCGCATGGCGGTTAAGGAATTGTTGACTACAATTCCTTGTGCCCTATGGGCAATAAGTGTTAAATACACAATTTGTTCTTTCCTGACTGGCCGGAGTTGTTTCCAGCCTTTGCCTTGTTGGTATCTTCTTTAAATGGTTACCGCGTAGCGGTTAAGGAATTGTAGACAGAATAATTCCCTGAATGCCTAAATTCCCCGTAGGGGATAAGGAAGTAGTCGTCATAATATCAATTATTGCCAAAGATTTTCTATTTTCGCAAACCATATAACAACCTTACAATTGTCAGTAGAGATGGATTACAATTTTACCGGGATAGAGAAGAAATGGCAGAAATACTGGGAGGAAAAAAAGACTTTTAAAACTCCGGAAGATCTTAAAAATCCAAAAAAATGCTATGTCCTCGATATGTTCCCTTACCCCTCCGGAGCAGGTCTTCATGTAGGCCATCCCGAAGGTTATACGGCAACAGATATATACAGCAGGTACAAAAGAATGAAGGGGTATAACGTACTCCACCCTATGGGCTGGGACGCATTCGGCCTTCCTGCTGAGCAATATGCAATTCAGACAGGGACCCATCCTTCAATCACTACCAAAAACAATTGCGACACTTTCCGCCGGCAGATAAAAGACCTTGGTCTCAGCTACGACTGGGATAAAGAAATCAATACTACCGATCCGAAATACTTCAGGTGGACTCAATGGATCTTCATCAGGCTCTATAACACCTGGTTTGATGAATCGCTTCAGAAAGGGAGACCTGTATCTGAACTGAAGATACCCGAAGAAATCAGGAATCAGGGCAACAAGGAGATTACAAAGTTTATTGATTCAAAGCGTCTTGCATATTATGATAACGCCCAGGTGTGGTGGTGTCCGAATTGCAGGATTGTCTGTGCAAATGAAGAGGTTCTTTTTGACGGTTCCCATGAGAAATGCGGGAACAGGGTCGAAAGAAAATACCTGAAGCAATGGATGCTTCGGATACCTCTTTATGCCGAGAGATTGCTCAAAGGCATTGAAGGGCTCGACTGGCCTGAGGGGATCAAGGATATGCAGCGCAACTGGATAGGCCGTTCAACCGGGGCTGAAGTCGATTTTGCAATTGATGGGCTGAATGAAAAACTGACAGTCTTTACAACCAGACCCGATACTCTGTTCGGAGCAACCTATATGGTCATTGCCCCGGAACACTCCCTGACCGGAATAATTACCACAGATGAAAAAAGAAAAGCTGTCGATGATTACATAAAGGCTGCTTCGCTGAAATCCGACCTCGACCGGACCGACCTTGCAAAAGATAAAACAGGTGTCTTCACCGGGAGATATGCCATTAATCCGGTAAATCACAAACAGATACCCATCTGGGTAGCTGATTATGTCCTTACAGGCTATGGCACCGGGGCAATTATGGCTGTCCCTGCCCATGATACCCGCGACTTTGAATTTGCTGAAAAATTCGGCCTACCGATAATCTGCATCCAGGACCCCGATTTACCCGACAGTGATCAGAAGAAAAGAATCGTCGCAGGCAAAGAGTGCTGGACGGAAGATGGCAAATACATCAACTCATCCGATAAATCAACAGGGATCGACATCAACGGGCTGAATAAGGAAGCTGGCATTGCAAAGATCATTTCCTGGCTTGTGGCAGAAAGACTTGGCAAGGAAAAAGTGAACTATAAGATTCGCGACTGGCTCTTCAGCAGGCAGAGATATTGGGGAGAACCATTCCCGGTTATTCACTGGGAAGATGGTGAAGTCACTCTTATTGACGAAAACCAGCTGCCGTTACAGTTGCCGGAACTTGAAAAATACCTGCCCGGAGAGAGTGGGGAATCGCCGCTTTCCAATGCCACTGAATGGCTCATTGTGACTGATAAGTCAGGCAGGAGGGGAAGAAGGGAGACTAATACAATGCCCCAATGGGCGGGCTCGTGCTGGTATTACCTTCGCTATATCGATCCGTCAAATGACAAGATGATCTTCGATACTGCAAAAGAAAAATACTGGATGCCGGTCGATCTCTATATCGGAGGCGCTGAGCATGCTGTTCTGCATCTGCTTTACAGCCGCTTCTGGCATAAAGTCCTTTTTGATCTTGGTATTGTCTCCACGGACGAACCGTATCAGAAACTCTTCAACCAGGGAATGATACTCGCCTTTGCCTATGAAAATGAATCGGGTACAAAAGTTGCAACCGACGTCATAGAAGAGCGTGATGCGAAGTTTTTCAACAAGGAAACAGGGACCGAAGTCAGGCAGATAGTGGCCAAAATGTCAAAATCACTCAAAAATGTTGTCAACCCTGATGATGTAGTCGCTAAGTATGGAGCTGATTCCCTGAGGCTATATGAGATGTTCATGGGTCCGCTCGACGTAATAAAGCCATGGGATGATAAAGGTGTCAAAGGTGTCTCCAACTTCCTGGGAAGAACATTCAGGTTCTTTTCAAATCAGGAGAACATTGTTGATGGAAATGAAGATCCTGAAATCCTGAAAGGGCTTCACCAGGCTATTAAAAAAGTTGAAGGCGACATCGAGAATCTCAGGTTCAACACAGCAATTTCGGCAATGATGATCTTCCTGAATCTTGCCTATAAAAAAGGGAAGGTAACAAAAGACACTGTTGTGACTTTCACGAAGATACTTTCACCATTTGCCCCTCACCTTGCTGAAGAGCTCTGGAATCTGCAGGGAAATCATAAGTCAATCGCATACGAACCGTGGCCTGAAGTGAACGAGGATTATCTGAAAGAGGATCTTTTTGAGTATCCGGTCTCATTCAACGGTAAGCTCAGGTTTAAAATTGAGCTCCCTGTTACAATGAGTAAAGAAGAGATAGCAAAAATCGTTCTTGCAGATGAGAGAGCAAAAAAGTGGCTTGAAACAGGTACTCTTTCCAACATCATCGTAGTGCCCAACCGTATTGTAAATATTGTCCTAAAAAGTTAATCTGAGATTGCTCATGCGAACACATGGAAAAGTATCTTTTCTTCTCATTTTTCTGTTGCTTACAGCATCGTGCAGAAACCCGCATGAAGCAGAAGCAGTGCAAATAGCTTCTATACCTGATTCGTCAATATCAGATCAGCAAAAAGCGCCTGTACTTGTTTTTGGAATACCATCAGATTCATTTAATCTCATCCCCGGCCACATTAAACCAAACGGGTTTCTCTCGCAGATCCTGCTTGATCACGGTGTTACATTGCAGGAGATCGACCAGGTAATAAAAAACTCATCGACCGTATTTGATGTCAGAAAAATAAAATCGGGAAATAACTATACGCTTTTTTGTGACACAGATTCACTGGCAAGGGCAAGGTACCTGGTTTATGAACATGATCCCACTACCTGTTATATATTCAGTTTCAGGGACTCGCTCAATATTACTCCCTTCAGGAAAGAGATAAGAAAAGTCATCAAGTATTCTTCAGGGACAATTGAGACTTCACTCTGGGATGCAATGATAAACGGTGGCATGCACCCTTCTCTTGCCGTTCAGCTGTCGGATATCTATGCCTGGACGGTGGATTTTTTCGGGCTTCAGAAGGGTGACAGTTTCAAGGTCATTTATGAAGAATCTTTCATTGATGACAAATCGCTTGGCGCTGGCAGGATCTTTGGTGCCCAGTTTACCTGGTCCGGCAAAACAATAACCGCGGTGCCTTTTATACAGGATGGAAAAGAGAGTTTTTTCGAGGACGATGGCAACAGCCTCCGCAAAGCCTTTCTTAAAGCGCCTCTGTCATTTTCACGGATTACTTCAAGGTTCTCATCAAGCAGGATGCACCCGATTCTCAGGATACGCCGACCTCATTATGGTGTCGATTATGCGGCACCGATCGGAACTCCTGTGCATGCAGTAGGTGACGGAAGAGTAATTTCAGCTACAATCGAAAATGGTTCCGGGAGAATGGTGAAAATTTCCCATAACAGCGTTTATTCAACGGCTTATCTTCATCTCAGCAGGTTCGGTGATGGAATCCAGGCCGGAGCGTTTGTAAAGCAAGGCGATATTATCGGTTACGTCGGCAGCAGCGGCCTTTCTACAGGTCCTCATCTGGATTTCAGGTTCTATCAGAACGGGTATCCTGTAGATCCGCTGAAGGTAGTGGCCCCGCCTGTTGAGCCTGTCTCAGAAGCAAACAAAGGAAGATTTGAAATTAATAAAAGTGTTGCCCTGAGCCTTCTGTCTACTTTCTGATCATCTACGGAAGCTTTTCAATAAGACGTTCTATAACTTCAGGGAAATGAGCATACTCAAGTTCATGAATCCTTGAGGCCAGTGATTCCGGAGTATCTCCGGACAATACATTGCACTTTGCCTGGAAAATTATATCTCCTTCATCATAAAACCTGTTGACATAATGTATGGTTATCCCTGACTCAGGTTCACTATTTGCCAGGACAGCCTTATGCACACGCTCCCCGTACATTCCTTTTCCACCGTATTTTGGGAGAAGTGCAGGATGAATATTGATGATCCGGCCCTTAAAACTGCTGAGAATATTTTCCGGGATCAGTAACATAAAACCTGCCAGAACCACAAAATCTATTTTATTCTTAAGCAGGAGATCAAGCACTGCATCAGAGCTGTAAAAATCGGCGTGTTCGAAAAATAATGATCTGACGTCATACTTAACAGCCCTTTTTAATACGCAGGCTTCGCGCTTATTTGACAAAACAAGTGTGACTTTGCCTGTTTCTCTGTTCGAAAAGTATTTTATAATATTTTCAGCATTTGTGCCTGATCCTGAGGAGAAAATTGCTATATTTCTCATTTTGTGACAATTATCACTTTTAGCGCTTAACGGTTTTACAGGAAAAAATTAGATCTATTTAATTAATAATCAATATTTTAAACCTGGTTATAAATAAATAAACCTCAAATCATTTGAAAAATAAAGTACAAATATATTCCTTTACAAAGTCTTAAAATCATTATTAATTAAAATTTATCATTATGTCTGACATTGCCGCAAGAGTAAAAGAGATTATTGTTGACAAGCTTGGAGTTGACGAATCAGAAGTAACTCCTGAAGCCAGTTTCACGAATGATCTGGGTGCAGATTCTCTTGACACTGTTGAGTTGATTATGGAATTTGAAAAAGAATTCAATATCGGGATTCCTGACGATCAGGCAGAGACCATCGGCACCGTTGGTGATGCTATTAAGTACATTGAGGAGAATGCAAAGTAATTTTGCATCTTTTATAATCCATTTATGAGAAGAGTTGTAGTAACCGGCCTGGGGGCCTTGACTCCTGTTGGCAATAATCTGCATGATTACTGGGAAGGACTTAAGAATGGGGTAAGCGGATCTGTAATGATCACACGCTTCAATACTGAGAAGTTTAAAACCAAGTTTGCATGCGAAATAAAAGGATACGACTCTGCAGATCATTTTGACAGAAAAGAGGCCAATAAGCTGGATCCGTATGCTCAATATGCAATGGTCGCAGCTGATGAGGCTGTAAAAGATTCAGGGCTTGATCTTGAAAAGGTAGATAAGGACAGGGTTGGTGTGATATGGGCGTCAGGTATCGGCGGGCTCGAGACCTTCTTTCTGGCAATAAAACAATATGTCCTTGGCGACGGGACACCTCGTTTCAGTCCTTTTTTCATTCCTAAAATGATAAGCGACATAGCGGCCGGGACCATTTCAATAAAATATGGGTTCAGAGGACCCAATTTTTCTACCGTTTCAGCATGTGCTTCTTCAACAAATGCAATTATTGATGCAGTCAATTATATCCGCTGGGGCAAGGCGGACATTTTTGTCACCGGCGGTTCAGAAGCCTCAATTAACGAGCCTGGTATCGGCGGATTTAATTCAATGCAGGCCATTTCAACCAATAATGCGGAATTCCTGACTGCATCGAGACCTTTTGATAAAACCCGTGACGGTTTTGTTTTGGGAGAAGGTGCAGGGGCTTTGATTGTTGAAGAATATGAGCATGCAAAATCGCGAGGTGCTAAGATCTATGCCGAACTTGTCGGAACGGGAATGAGCGCGGATGCGTTTCATGTAACAGCTCCGCATCCCGAAGGACTTGGTGCCCGTAATGTCATGAAACTGGCATTGAACGACGCATGCCTCAAACCCGGGGATATCGATTACATAAATGTGCATGGCACATCCACTCCCCTTGGAGATGTTTCGGAAACCAAGGCAATACTCGATGTTTTCGGAGAACACGCATATAAGCTTAATATAAGCTCAACCAAGTCAATGACTGGTCACCTTCTGGGAGCAACAGGCGCTATCGAAGCAATCGCTTCCATTATGGCTGTCATGAATGATATAGTCCCTCCTACAATAAACCTGAAAGTTCCTGATCCTGAGATTGACCAGAAGCTGAACCTGACTCTCGATAAATCTCAGAAAAGGAGAGTAAATTATGCCATCAGCAATACCTTTGGCTTTGGCGGACATAATGCTTCTATAGTTATCAAAAAAGCAGAGGATTAGTGTCGTTGCTCCACCAAAAACTTAATGGAACTTATATCCTTGACCGGCAGGCGTTTAGCTCCAGCCTGAAAAATATTTTCGGATTCAGGCCGATAAATCTCAAATTATATGAAATAGCATTCATTCACCGCTCTGCCACATTAACCCTTGCGAACGGCAGAAAGGTCAATAATGAAAGACTTGAATACCTTGGCGATGCTGTCCTGGATGCAATTCTTTCTGATTTCCTTTTTGAAAAATTTCCCGGAGCAACCGAGGGATTCATGACAAAGATCAGGTCAAGGATTGTTAACCGTGATGTCCTGAATCAGCTTGGCATCTCTATGGGTATAAATAAGATACTTGTGAGTAATATAAGTTCGTCAAACCCCACAAAGAATCTCTATGGCGATGCTTTGGAAGCATTGATCGGATCACTGTTCCTTGATAAGGGTTTTCGAAAGACTAAAAAACTATTTATCAGAAGAGTCCTTAACAGGTACCTTGACATTGACAAAATCATTGCTACCGATACCGACTACAAGAGCCTTGTTTTTGAATGGGTGCAGAAGCACAAGGCAAACCTGATGTTTGACTATAATGAAGAGTACGACTTTAACAGCAAGAAATCAGTTTTTACTACTACTCTATCCATTAACAAGGAATTATATGGGAAGGGGCAGGGCGATTCAAAGAAAGAAGCAGAGCAGGAAGCTTCGGGCCAGGCATGGAAAAGGATTAAAGATATTTCCGGCGATCCGGGATAGTTTCTGCTATTTTTTTCTATCTTTATAAGTTAAGGCTTGCAAAGCATGAAAAGCGGAACAAAAGTCAAACGGGTCCGACTAAAGGATAATCAGAGCAGCAATTCTGCCATTATTGGTATTGTTTCAACTGATCCGGATTATAAACTATCACTTGCGCTTAACCGTAAATTAAAAATTTCCCTTAAAAACGATTCCCCCATAATAATCACTGAAGATTCAGGCAATGACATGGCTTTCAGCAGGTTTTCAGATACCTCCGGATCTCCTCATCATTTTTATGATCTCACTTCTAATCGTTCGGGGAAGAATTTTCTGCTTAAGAAACTGAAAAACATTGATTTCATATTCCAGGTTCATAACCCTGACGATGAGGAAACAGTCAGGAAGATAACTGCAACACTGAAAGATACTGAATGTATCACTGCAGTATTCAGGATTGATCCAGCGACAATTAAGGATAAGAATATACAATATGTAATCCAATAGAATATGGAAAACCTGTATTACAATTTATCGGAGGAGGANNACAGAGTAAAACCTATTCTCTCGCTTGCTCCGTTCGGAATCAGCCTGATTGTAGGACTCATTGCAGCGTATGCCACAATTAAAAGAAAAGATCTTTTTTTCCTCATAGATAATGATAAAGTTGAATTCAGATATGGATTATTCAGACCAAAAAGGTATTCCTTCAAATGGAGTGATATGAGGGAGATTGTAATGCCTCATAAAGACAGGAAGATAAAAGTTCTCTTTAAAGACGGGACATCATATATTATTGACCTTATGTGGATCCAGAGGAAGAAATCCATCCTGATCAGAAAACATTTTTTCCACATGGCCAGAGAGAAGAACCTGAATGTACTTAAAGTTGTCCATATGCCACCACACAGGAAAAAATAGCAGGCACTATAAAATAAGAAGAGCCGCTCCAGAACGGGGCGGCTCATTTTTTGATAACCCTAAAACTAACCTAACCTATGAAAAAACCTCTATATCGTGTATTTCAAATATCGTGCCAAATGCAATACAAATATAAAGCATGTAATTAATGTAAAAAAATATTTGTCCTTAATTAACTGAAAATTAACAATATGTTAATTAAATGTTAAGATTATGCACGGCTCATGGTCATTTTCAATCCCTTTAACAATCATTAAACAGCACAGGTTGTTAAAGAAAGTTAAAGAAAGGTATCATAATTTATATACAAGTACTTTTGTATCTGTATGAAGCGAAGAACAATAGTATTACTTGCGATCTTCTTTTTCCTGGCAATTTCAGGGATTATTCTCATTCAGCTCTACTGGATTAAGAACGCTATTTCAATGACTGACCAGCGATTCCGCCAGGATGCTAACAGAGCTCTTGAATCTGTAATACTTGATCTTGAAGAGAAGGAACTTATTCATAGCATAGTTGAAGAAATAAATTCTGCGCCCACCGATTCAGTGACTGCAGTCGTGCCGGCAAATTCGCCTATCGCCCGAAAACTAAGGGGTTTCCAGCCAAACTCGAGGCTACTGGAGATGTATGGACTTAAAAGTCGTATCGAACCTCTTACAATTACCAATGAAGGGCAGAAAATTTTTATTACTGCAGAAAATTTCTCTTCCCTTGCTCCGGTGGAATCAACCGAAACTTCTACCCAGTCAATCAGCGCCGAACTCAATGGAAGAGTCACCAATAAGATTGTTTCCCTTGAAAATGTTATGGCTAAGATCCTTCGTAATACTCCTGATATAAGAGAAAGAATTGACTTTAATAACCTTTATAAATTACTAAGGAATACCCTTAATGGTGTTGGAATTTATCTCGATTTTGAATTCTGCATCCGTTCGGGAGCCTCTGGTATAATCTGGAGAACACCTGGTTTTACAGACAAAGCCGGGGCTAATAAGTTTATAATTCAACTTTTCCCAAATGATCCTATGCCAGGCCAGAATCAGCTTGTATTGTACTGCCTGCAGGAGAGTCAGTATAAATTTGAAAAGATAGGGAACCTGGGATTTCTTTCTCTCCTCTTTACAGCATTACTGCTTATACTGTCAACAGGGACATTTATTGTGATATTCCGTCAGAAAAAGATCTCGGAGATCCGAAACGATTTTATAGACAATATGACCCATGAATTGAAGACACCTATCTCCACAATCTCACTGGCCTCGCAGATGATTGCCGATAAATCGATCCCTGATGAAAATAAGAATATCGGGAATCTTGCCAAAGTTATCTCCGATGAGAGTATACGTCTGAAATTACAGGTTGAGAAGGTATTGCAAACAGCCTTTTTTGAGAAGACAAGGATGAAACTAAACCTTGTTGATGTCGATATCCACATGATTCTCGATAACGCAATTGAAAACTTTATGCTTCAGATAAAAAATTGCGATGGTGTTATCAGGAAAGAGTACCTGGCAAAATCAACAGATGTTCAGGTTGATGAAGCTCATTTTCTTAATGCCGTCTCAAACTTAATTGATAATGCCATCAAATATTCAGGGGAAAAGCCGGAGATCATCATATCGACACGGAATGTTAAAAAGGGGCTTTTAATAACTGTCGAGGATAAAGGTATCGGAATAAGCAAAGAAAACCTTAAAAGAATATATGATAAATTCTATAGGGTCCATTCAGGGAACCTCCATAATGTTAAAGGATTTGGACTTGGTTTAAGTTATGTCAGAAAGGTTATCGAAGAACATAACGGGACAATTAAAGCCGAAAGTCAGATAAATAAAGGGACCAGATTTTCTATCTTAATCCCCCAAACTATACTAAAATGAAAAATATCAGGATACTTCTTGCTGAGGATGACAGTAATCTTGGAATTCTTTTAAAAAACTACCTGGCGGCAAAGAGTCTGGAGACAGAGTTGTTTACCGACGGTATAAAAGCGCTGAATGCATTCCATGCATTAAAATATAATATTTGCATTCTTGATATAATGATGCCGGAAATGGATGGAATATCACTGGCTATAGAAATCCGGAAAATTGAGCCTGCAATTCCGATTATATTCCTTACTGCCAAAAGCCAGAAAGAAGATATTCTCGAAGGATTCCGTTCCGGGGCTGATGATTATATTACAAAACCATTTTCAATGGAAGAACTGCTCTACCGTATTCAAGCTATACTTAAAAGGACATCAGGGACAGCAATACCAAAAAAAGAGGATCATTACACTATTGGCAATTATTCCTTTGACCCGCTCAAACAACTGCTTTCTATTGGAGGACAGAATGTAAAACTGACTACGAAAGAATCTGAACTGCTTGAACTTCTTTGCCGGCATACTAATGAAATACTTGAGCGGAATTTTGCATTAAAGGCGATCTGGATTGACGATAACTATTTCAATGCCAGGAGCATGGATGTTTATATAACCAGGCTTAGAAAATATCTTGGAAAAGACCCTTCCGTCAAAATCCTCAATGTCCATGGCAGGGGTTACAAACTTTTATGTTAAAAAATACCCCGGCCTTTAGAAAGGCCAGGGTAAGAGGCTTAAGTTAGACTATAGGATTAATATTTTTTAATATCGCCCATATATCACAGAGCGAATATAATTGTTTTTTATCATTATCAGGGAAAAACTATAAAATTTTACTGGAACGGATATCCAGAGATTCATATAGGGTCAGTCAAGCTTAAGAACGGCAAGAAAGGCTTGCTGAGGAACTTCAACATTCCCTATCTGACGCATTCTCTTCTTCCCTTTCTTCTGCTTCTCCAGGAGCTTTCTTTTTCTTGTTATATCTCCGCCATAGCATTTTGCGGTGACATCTTTTCTTACCGCCTTCACAGTTTCCCGGGCAATGATCTTGGCCCCTATTGCAGCCTGTATTGCAATATCGAATTGCTGCCTCGGAATTAATTCCTTTAGCTTCTCACACATTTTGCGCCCGAAATCATAGGCATGACCCTTGTAAATCAGTGTCGAAAGAGCATCAACCATTTCACCGTTCAGCAGGATATCAAGCCTGACCAGATCGGCTTTCTGATATGCAGTATAATAATAATCGAATGAAGCATATCCCTTGGAGATGCTTTTAAGCTTATCATAGAAATCAAAGACAATCTCTGAGAGGGGCATTTCAAAAGTAAGTTCAACCCTGTCCCTCGTAAGATAAACCTGGCCTTTCAGAACGCCTCTTCTATCTATGCAGAGGTTCATTATAGGACCAACATAATCCGACAGTGTTATAACCTGTGCAATGATATAAGGCTCTTCAATGCGCTCAATATGATTTATTGAAGGCAGACCTGAAGGGTTGTGCACATCAATCACTTCGCCCTTCGTCGTATAAGCTTTGAATGATACGTTAGGCACCGTTGTAATAACATCCATGTTGAATTCCCTGTCAAGTCGTTCCTGCACTATTTCCATATGCAGCAATCCAAGAAATCCGCATCTAAAACCAAAACCAAGAGCTGCAGATGATTCAGGCACGAAAGTCAGAGAAGCATCATTCAGCTGAAGCTTTTCAATTGAGTTTCTCAGATCTTCATATTCATCAGCATCGACAGGATACATCCCTGCAAATACCATCGGTTTTACCTCTTCGAAGCCTGAAATAGCTTTGTCGCATGGATCTTTTACATGGGTGATAGTGTCGCCAACTCTGACTTCGGATGACTCTTTTATTCCTGAAATAATATATCCGACATCGCCTGTTCCCAAAACCTCCCGTGGTGCCTGCTTCAGTTTACGCACACCTATTTCTTCTGCATTATATTCGTGACCCGTACTAACGAATTTTACCCTGTCGCCTTTACTTATCGTACCGTTAATTATTTTGAAATAGGCGATAATCCCTCTGAATGAATTAAATATGGAATCAAAGATAAGAGCCTGCAGCGGGGCATCTGGATTTCCCTCCGGAGGAGGAATTCGGTTAATAATATCAATCAAAATCCTGTCGACACCCATTCCTGTCCTGGCGCTTGCTTCAATAATATCATCACGGTCACAGCCTACAAGGTCAACAATCTGATCTTTAACCTCTTCGGGCATGGCATTAGTCATATCCATCTTATTCAGTACCGGTATGATCGCCAGATTATGATCAATCGCCATGTAAAGATTTGAGATTGTCTGTGCCTGGATACCCTGAGTGGCATCAATTACAAGGAGTGCTCCCTCACATGCGGCAATTGACCTTGAGACCTCATACGAAAAGTCGACATGTCCCGGTGTGTCAATCAGGTTCAGAAAGTATTTTTCACCCTCATGGATATACTCCATCTGAATTGCATGGCTCTTGATCGTTATTCCTCTCTCCCTTTCAAGATCCATATCATCAAGAATCTGGTCCTGGTATTCCCTTTCCGTAATTGTATTGGTCTTCTCAAGGAGCCTGTCGGCCAGAGTGCTTTTTCCATGGTCAATGTGCGCAATGATGCAGAAATTACGGAGATACTTCATAAGGTAGAAAGGTAATAAAATAAGGTGCAAATATATAAATATCTTTCTTGCCCCCCAACGACGCTGAAGGGGAGCATATATAAATAGAGCCGGGTCCATAACCCGGCTCTATAGTTAAATGTATCACTGAACCCCCTTTAGGGGGCAGGGTTTTTTTACATCATCCCCGGCATTCCACCACCCATACCCTGAGGAGGCATGGAAGGATGCTCTTCTTTTTCCTCGACAACAACAGCTTCAGTAGTCAGGAACATTCCGGCAATTGATGCTGCATTTTCGAGTGCTACACGGACAACTTTAACAGGATCAATAACACCTGATTTATTAAGCTTTTCATAATTATCGGTTTGTGCATTGTATCCGTAGTCCCCTTTGCCTGATTTTACATTCTGGGCAACGACTGCACCCTCTTTGCCTGAATTGATAGCAATCTGGCGCAAAGGTTCTTCAATTGCACGTTTTACAATTTCGATACCNNGCAACGCCGCCACCAGGAACAATACCCTCTTCAATTGCAGCGCGTGTGGCATGCAATGAATCATCGACCCGGTCTTTCTTGTTTTTCAATTCGACCTCAGAAGCAGCTCCAATATAAAGAACNNTCATAATCAGAAGTAGTTGTAGTCATCTGTTGTTTAATCTGAGCTACGCGGGCTTTAATCATTTCCTTGTCGCCGAAACCATTAACAATTGTAGTGTTTTCCTTATTGACAGTTACTTTCTCAGCAGTACCAAGCATTTC
>PMBC01000179.1 GCA_003152835.1 Bacteroidales bacterium
AAGGAATGGTAAATCTGAATTCAGTTCCTTCATCTGGTTTTGAGCTGACCCAGACCCTCCCTCCCATCAGTTCAATATATGCCCTGGATATTGATAATCCCAGGCCCGTTCCTGAATATTGCCTGGAGATAGCGCTATCGACCTGGTAAAACCTGTCAAATATTTTGGATAAATGTTCAGCTGGTATCCCAATACCTGTATCTCTGACGAAAAACTCCAGAAAGCCATCCTTCAGGTCATAACCAAAAGATATCTTTCCCTTTATTGTAAACTTAAAGGCATTGTTTACAAGGTTTGAAAGTATCTGAACAAGTTTTATATGGTCTGTAATAATCTCGGTATCTTTAAGTGAAATCGGTGTTTTCAGGCTTAAGGTTATCTTACGTGGTATTTTCTTATAACTGAACTGATCGTAAAGCCTTCTTAATATAGTATTAAGGTTTATCTTACGTTGATTCAGTTTGACCTGTCCTGTTTCAACACTGGCCAGGTCGACAATATCATTAATNNATGATTGCGTTCATCGGAGTCCTTATCTCATGCGATACATTATGAAGGAATGCTGTTTTAAGCCTGTCACCTTCTTCTGCCTTCTCCTTTGCAGCAATAAGCTCAATTTCGGACCTCTTGCGCGATGTTATATCCCTGAAACTCCAGACACGTCCAACTGATTTCCCTCCTATTTTCTGAGGTTGTGAATAACGTTCAAAAAATCTTCCGTCGGTAAATTCAAGTAAATCAGAGGTAACCGCATCAGGATCAGAGTAAAGAATCTTAACCTTGTCAATAAAATCACCAGGGTATTTCAGCTGGTCAATAACAAATTGCAATGCCGCTTCATCTTCCATCAATTTCAGGACACCTTCCGGGATCCTCCACATCTCTGCAAATTTCTGATTGTATTGAACGATTTTACTGTTATTATCAACCACAAGAATCCCATCAGCAGTTGATTCAAGAGTAGCTTTCTGAAGTGAAAAAGATTTCTCCAGTTCTGCTTTAGCAATTCTTCTGGAAGTGATATCTTCCACCATTGCAAGGAAGAACTGAACTTCACCGGCATTGTTTTGTATCAGGCTGACAGTTGTAGAGCCCCAGATTATGGAACCATCGTTTTTAAAATAGCGTTTTTCAGCATGATAGACGGGAATCTCCCTCGCAACAAGTTTCAGCATTGCCAATTCATCTCCTGAAATATGATCAGGGTGAGTAAAATCCCTGAATGTCATCCCGTGAAGTTCTGATTCTGTATGCCCAAGCAGATTGCAGAATGCGTCATTCGCCCTGAGTATCCCCATGTCCTTGCCGGTCATTACCATGCCAACCGGGCTATCCTCAAAAATTTTACGGAATCTTCCTTCACTCTCCCTTAGGATCTCTTCAGATTTTTTTCGATCGGTAATGTCGCGCATAATTGACTGGTAGTATGTAACTCCATCAATATCAACTTTGCGGGCACTCACTTCAACCGGGAACTCTGTCCCGTTTCTTCTTTTATGCATCGCTTCAAACAGCGCAAAACCGGTTTCATTAAGGGTCTTCTGACTCTCTGACAGCCTTAGTCGTGAGGGATCTGTCATAAGTATCCCGGCGTTATTCCCGATCAGTTCTTTCCGGTGGTACAGATATGTCTCAAGCACCTTGTCATTAGCTTCAATAATAGTATAATTACTATCCATGAGAAGGATAAGGTCATTGGCGAATTTCAATATATAATCATAGTGCTTCACGAGGGCCTGTCTCTCATGCTCCGTTTCAAATTTTTCACGATAAAACCGTAATCTTTGTTGCCACAATAACGAACCACAGACGAATAATGAGATGATAATCATAAGGACAATGATGACTATTACAGATCTTAGCTGATCCCTGAGTCCTCCATATATCTCTTCCCTGTCAGTCTTTGCCAGCAAAAACCAAGGGGATTCAGGCACCTTTTTCATTGACGCAAAAACGGGGACTCCCCTGTAATCTATCGCATCTGAGGTTTCAACATATCCCCTGACAGCCATCGCTGCAGCCAGTTTTTCCTCAGTCACTGATTTTTTTAGATTTAGTGAAGCATTATTGAGATACCTGAGTTCGCTCAGGTAAACAATAGAATCATTTTCAAGGTTGAAAATAAATGATTCTGAAGTATTGCTTTTTACAGGCCATGACTGAATCAGGGGAAAAAGAACCTTGTCAGGGTCTATCCTGAGGATTAGCACGCCAATAATCGATTTATCATTAAGATCCGGACCTTTTAAGGGAACAACCAGGTCGAGGTGAATAAAACTGACTTTCCCTGTCCGGTGAAGGTCAGTAAGCACAACTTCACCTTTATTTAAAATATCTGTTAACCTGGGTTTAAGGAAATTGCCAATGATTGTGTCGCGGTTGGGATAAAAAAGGCGTACTGTCAGATTCCGGTCGGCAAAAAGAGCATTTTTGTAATCATAGTTATCGGTAAGGGCCTTCAGGTCACCCATCAGATCATCATGCAATTTTCTGTTATTCACATTTCTCAGGTAATCTGAAAACTGCCTGATAAGTGAAATATTCTGGCTTATAAAAATACCATCTCCAATACGCTCACGCCTCCATTGAGTCAACTGCCTCACCTTCATATCGGTGATAGTCGAGAGTTCCTGCATGCTTGTTTCCAGAAGGTTTCTCTTCTGGCTTTTATAATATAGCTCTCCGATCAGGATTGAACCTGCTGAAATTACAAGAAATAGAATAATGAGAGGAATAGGAGTTATCGGTTTTATTCTTCCGGAATTCATTTTACTCTACTAAATTGACTGATCAGAATCCAGTTACAGGAACGTTCAGGTAAAATTAATAATTTCCGCGAATTTTCAGCTTTATTAATAATATCTGTCATAAAGGAATCTGTTTTTTCTTTATAAATACAGAAGCAAGTATTGAAACAAACAGAATAGAAATAATGATCGCCAGGGAGAGAATTATTGGAATCTCGAAATGAAAAAATGAAGCCAGCATTTTAATTCCGACAAATGTCAGGACAAAAGCCAATCCTGTTTTAAGATACCTGAAATACCCCATTATGCCGCTTATTGCAAAATAGAGCGACCTGAGACCCAGGATAGCAAAAATGTTCGAGGTATATACAATGAACGTACTATGGCTTATTGCAAGAACTGCCGGGATTGAATCAACAGCAAAGATCAGGTCCGATACATCAATAATTATAAGAACCATGAACAAAGGGGTCGCATATGTAATCCTGTTTTGTCTGACAAAGAGCCTGCTCCCGTGAGGTTCGCCCGTTACAGGTAAAAACTTTTTAAAGAATCTGATAACAGGATTCTTTTCCGGTTCTATCTGCATCTCCTTCTGGAACAACATTTTAATCCCGGTGAAAACTAGAAACCCTCCAAAGATTATGACTATCCAGGTAAACCGTGTTATCAGAGCGACTCCTGCAAAAATAAAGATGCCTCTTAATATCAGGGCACCAAGAATGCCCCAGAATAAAACTTTATGCTGGTAAATGGCAGGAACTGCAAAATAGGTAAATATGAGTATGAAGACGAAAATATTGTCGACACTAAGCGAATATTCAATTACATACCCTGTGAGGAATTCAAGGGCCGGGGTCTTTCCGAATTTAAAAAAGATAAACAGGTTAAAGAGAAAGGCTAAAGTAATCCATACCATACTCCAGGTTATGGCCTCTTTAACAGGCACAATATGCTCCTTCCTGTTAAAAACACCAAGGTCAAGCGCGAGCATCAGGAAGATAAAAATATGGAACCCTATCCAGAAATATATGCTTACTCCCATTCACAAATCTTTCAGTCTGCAAATCTATTAAAAAAACTTGGAGTCCAGATCATAATGCCATGAGCGAGAAGCCGGGATAGCCCTAAATAGCATTTTCTCTACGCAGCAGTATATTTTGAAAACTTTTTTACCTTTACGAATCACAAATAAATCTAATAAATCCCCTGCGATGAAAAACATAATCACATGTCTGTTTATTCCAATATTACTGATCGTTACCCCTGAAGTTTCATTCTCACAGAAAAAAGTACCAGGGACGGATGTAATTAAATCATCGGACCTTGCAAGCTATGTGACTTTCCTGGCTTCACCCCTTCTGCTGGGAAGAAAGAATGGGGAACCAGGACTGGATATAGCCCAGCAGTACATTGTTTCGGAAGCGAAGCTTCTTGGGCTCCAGCCGGCAAATGGCAATAGCTACTTTCAGTCCTATTCTGTGATAAAGAACGGCATAGATCCTGTTAAAACCATGATACAGGTAGTGCCCAAGGGCCGTGATACCATCACATTCAGGGAACCGATCTACCAGCTTGTTCCGACAGGACCTTCTGACTTCACACTCGACGGAGAAGTTGTGTTTGCAGGTTATGGACTCAAGCAGGATAAATATGGATACAATGATTTCGATAATATCAAGACAGAAGGTAAGATACTCCTTGTCATGACGAGTTCTCCAATGAATCAGGATGGTAAATATGTATTCGAGTCCACAAACTGGAAATCGTTTATGAGCATACAGGTAAAACTGACTGCGCTCCTGTTCTCCCGGGCCAAGGCTGTTATGTTTGTAATGGATCCAAGGTCAGGGTATTTATCACTCGACGATCAGTTTCCGGGAATATCGGGTGAACTGACTTCTTCGACTTCCTTCAAGGGTGAGAAGCCCAAAAATTTTCCATTTACCAACATGCCCAAGATCATGTTCGTCAGCAGGAAAATTGCTGATGCTGTTCTGGATGGAAGCGGTTATACTCTTGAAAATCTTCAGAAAGAAATTGATAGCGATCTTAAACCTCACTCCTTCCTGGTGCCTGACAAAAATGTCAAGATCACTGAAGCTGTTCAGTCAAGGGAACAACCAATGAATAATGTGGCAGCCCTGATTGAGGGAAGTGACCCTGTTCTAAAAAATGAGTATGTTGTTTTCTCATGTCATGCCGACCATATCGGGGCCACAGCTAAAGGGATCAACACAGGTGCTGACGACAATGCTTCAGGATGTGCAGCACTCCTCTCAATGGCAGAGGCATTCCGTAGTCTTGAGAATAAACCTCTCAGGTCAATTTTGTTTCTTTGGTTCTCAGGAGAGGAAATAGGACTTTACGGCTCTCAATCATATGTAAACAGCCCGCTCGTTCCTCTTGAAAAAACGGTCGTCGACCTCAACATGGATATGATTGGCAGGGTAAAAGGAGTTGCTGATACTTCTGCTGATAACCCAATGACAGGACCAAAAAAGGTTTTCGTAATTACCGACAACCAGAGTAAAGACCTGCTGAAGATTGCAGAAGATGTTGACAAGGGAAGCGATCTTGATCTTGATTACAGCCTGAGCGGAAGAAATCATCCTCTTCAGCTCTTTGCCCGGAGTGACCATTATAATTTTGTTAAACATGACATCCCGGTACTCTTTTTTACAACCGGACTGCATACCGATTATCATACACCAGGTGATGTTGTAGATAAAATTGATTTTGACAAAATGGAGCTTGTNNATATATTCATCGGCTATCAGGCGGGAAAAAAGTCTGGACTGCAGTTCTGTATTTTTCATCCACGTCCGGTATGCCGTTTCCGTTTGTATCTTTCATTGATGACAGGTACTCCATAATTGCCAGCCACTCTTTTCCTTCCTGTACTCCATCCCTGGTTTCATCCATATCTATAACCGCTCCCTTCATGTCAGCTATAACTTTCCCGGTTGCATCTTTCGGTACAACATTTATGAGCCCAAAACTCATCTTCTTGATAATACCAACAAATTCAAGCATATAGGAGTTTGCCGCTATGGAATATAACGTCTTGTTCTTCTTCGAAAAATCAACATCGATGGTTTTACCGGTGCGATCGATAATGTCTATCTTCTTTATCTTGTTTAAAAGCCCTCCTTTCGGATTGTATTCAGCCCGAATACCAGAGTAATAACAGTAATTATCAGGAACTGACTTTGATGCCATCTGCAGAATCTCGAGCACGCTTTTAAGTTCTTTCCCGGTTATATAAATCCTGGAAAGCGGATAACCCGGAATATTATCCTTTCCTTCTCCCATCGACATTATCCTGAATATATCAGGGGCACTCTGAATGCCCGGAACAATTTTATCGCGTATTACACCTACAGCAACCATGCTTACGTCTATTCCATTCGTGGTATGGTTGTTCAGGTAGCTGTGTATTGCATCAGCAACCAGAGGACCAAGGTTACTCCCCTTAATGTCGCCCATTTCGTTGCATTCGAGCAGGAAATCTGATTCGGCAACAGGCTTGCTATAATCCATCCCAATTGGTTTAAGTATTTGATCATTTACCAGTTTCTTCTGATCTTCTATCAGTTGATTTATCCTGGGATCACCTGCAGTCCTGTCATCAACAGGCAGCAGCGAATAATTATCCACTGTCACTTTTCCCTTGTCAAAGGTGAATTCAAGCTTTCCAACATACTGGCCATATTCGCCTGCCTGAACTACCGGAATTCCGTTTACCATAATCGGTTTTTCCAGCTTTGTATGAGTATGACCACTTATTATAATATCAATTCCCCTGACCTTTTTTGCGAGTTCAACATCCTCGCCTGCCCATTCTCCTTTTTTATCAAGCCCGACACCGGAGTGCGAAAGGCAGATGATGATATCGCATTTTTCATTCTCAAGTTCTCCAACCAGTTTTCTGGCACATCGCACCTGGTTAGAAAATTTCAAAGGAGGTGCATATGCGGCATTTTCATCTGCAACCTTCCCCATCAGGGAAAAGAATCCTATTTTCAAACCATTTTTCTCCATGATGAATTTCCTTCCCATTGTTCCTGAACTGAACAATTGTTCAATGGCATCATCCCCACTGGCCTTCTTGTCAAAGACGGCATTGCCAAGCAGAACCGGAGGAATCTCCCCTCCCTTTGCAGCCGAACTTACCATCTCGGCAAGTTTCTCATCCCCAAAATCAAATTCATGGTTACCGATGCAAACCACATCATATCCTATGGTTTTCATCAGCCTGAGTTGAAAGCCGGTTGTCGGTTCCAGTTCCTGGAACAGAGTTCCCATCAGAAAATCTCCTGCATCGATCACCAGGGTAGTTCCTGAATTCGACTTTACTTCATTCTCTATAATTGTCGCAATCCGGGCAAATCCGCCAATGGTTTTATCATCATTCAGAGTCAGAGGCGTGTAATTCGATTCCGGAGCATAGCCGATGAGCCTGGAATGAATGTCATTCGTATGCAGTATTACAATTTTTTGAGCTGTCTGAGCCTGAAGGTTCAGCAGCAACAGAAAAAGAATTAAAACTGATATAGTTTTTTTCATGATGAAAGTTTTGTAATCTAAATGTACAAAATTAAATTATCTCAGCCACTACAAAAGTACTTCCTCCTACAAAAACCAGATCTTCAGGCCCGGCTTCACCGATTGCTGCGTCAAGCGCCTCTCTGACAGAGGCAAAACACTTACCGTAAAGTCCTGATTCTGAGGCTTTGGATTGAAGTACTTTCTCATCGAGCGCTCTTGGAATTGATGCCCTGGTAAAATAATATTCTGCCTCCCTGGGGAGAAGAGGAAATACCAGGGAAAGATCCTTGTCCGAAACGAAACCTATTACCATACGAAGTCTTGCTGGCTTCATGGCCTTTAACTGGCGGGCTACAAATTCCAGTCCTTCCATATTATGTCCGGTATCGCAGATCACAAGAGGTTTTGTTCTCAGCACCTGCCAACGTCCCTGCAGACCTGTATTTATAATTACTTTTCTTATGCCTTCAACTATATTTTCATCTGTAAGATTGAATCCCGGCCTTAGAACAGAGAAAGCCTGACAGACCGTTATCAGGTTTTTGCCCTGGTAATCTCCACCCAGCGGGAGCGAGCCCCTGATCGTCTTATTTTCAGCAATATTCCTGATACTGTATTGTCGCTCAAAAGTAAGGTCACTGATTGGCTGAATATGGCATTCAAAATTAGCGTCTGCAAAGAAAACCGGTGATCCGTTTTCGGCTGCTGTCGCCTCAAAAACTTTCCTGGTCTCCTCCCGGGTTTCACCAATAACAACAGGTGTTTTATGTTTGATAATACCGGCCTTTTCTGAAGCGACTTTTCCTAATGTATTCCCCAGGAGATCCATGTGATCATGCCCTATATTTGTTATTACAGAGAGCACTGGTATTATTATGTTGGTCGAGTCAAGTCTTCCTCCAAGTCCTACTTCTATAACAGCAACATCCACACATGCACGGGCAAAATAATCAAAGGCCATAGCAACTGTCATTTCAAAAAATGAAGGTTTTAAGGATTCGATTATACCCAGATGTTTTCTGACAAATGCCGTAACCTCCCTTTTGGGGATCATTTCACCGTTAATCCTGATCCTTTCCCTGAAATCCCTGAGGTGAGGTGAGGTATAAAGGCCTGTTCTGTACCCGGCCTCCTGAAGTACAGAAGCAATCATATGTGAAACCGAACCCTTTCCATTTGTACCAGCTACATGTATTGTCCGGAACTTTAAATGCGGACGACCAAAGTAGGAATCGAGTGCATTGGAATTATCAAGATTATCTTTATAGGCAGCTTTTCCTATTCTGTGATAGGCAGGCAACTGGCTTAAAAGAAAATCAAGTGTCTGTTTGTAGGTCATATTTTTGTCTTGCTGTCCTGCAGTATTGCAGTTGTACATTCCGAATATAATAAATACCTTATTCCATATTATTCGCTTGAAGCCGGTTGCCGGTCACCAGTCGCCGATTATTTACCATTTGTTCTTCCTTATCTTTTTCTCTTCGAACCGGTCGGGTATTACAGAAGTTATTTTTGCCGGAATTCCTATTGAAATTATCGAAACCGGGATAATGTGAGAAGGCAGCCCGAGAATATTGCTTATAGCTTTAATCCTCTCCTCTCTGGGCTCGACTCCCAGCCAGACTGCACCCAGACCTCTGGAATGAGCTGCCAGCAACATATTCTGAGATGCAGCGGCACAATCCAGCCTGAAATAACCGGGACCATTCTCCAGATTCTTATCGCCGCAAACTACAATTGCATGGCTTGCTTCTGCAAGCATAGATGAATATGGGTGCACATCCATTATTCTTTTCATTACGCTCCTGTCGTCAATTACAATGAAATGCCAGGGCCTCCTGTTTCTGGCTGACGGCGCAAACATGCCAGCTCTGATAATGGATTTGATAATCTCTTCATCAACTATCTCACCCGTGTAATTACGAATGCTGCGCCGCGAAATAATTCCCTCATAAAGTTCCATACCTTAACCATTTTTATACAAATTAAAAGACTTTATTAACAGTTGACAAATTATACTATTTATTTGGTTAATTTTACCAATTCCGAAATAACGATTACGTTGTGATTTAATATGCTGATTTTAAACTACTTGAAACATGAAGAAGAAGCATAATAAGAAACTTTTTATTATTGACACCAACGTCCTTCTCCACGACTATACATGTATTTACAATTTTGAGGAAAATGATGTAATTATTCCCATTGTCGTACTCGAGGAACTTGACAAATTTAAAAAGGGGAATGACCAGATTAATTTTCATGCGAGGGAATTTACAAGAGAGCTCGACAAACTGTCTGGCGACATGCTATTGACAGCAAATATTCCGCTCGGTGAAAATCTTGGCAACCTTCACATTGAGACCGGACGTGATTTTTCCGAAAAAGTGAGTCAATCATTCCCTGAAAGGACAGCCGATCACCGTATACTGGCAATTGCAGAATATGTGTGCAATTCGAATAAGGATAAAACCGTTGTCCTGATAACCAAGGATATAAACCTCCGCATGAAGGCCAAGTCGCTTGGAATCATTGCCCAGGATTACGAAAACGACAAGGTTGCAAATATTGACGACCTCTACAAAGGTATAAAGGTCATGGAAGGTATCGACCAGGAGCTTATAAGCAAGCTTTATGAACTTCCTGAAGGAGTGACTGCTGAAGAATTCAAGCTTGACCAGGGAATGAAGGGACACCAGTTTTTCATAATGAAAAATAACGGATCCAGCGCCCTTGCACACTACAATCCGGTTAATAAGCTTCTCAACAGGGTTATCAAACAGACTACATACGGCATTGATCCCAGGAATGCCGAACAGACCTTTGCCCTCGAAGCCCTCTCCAATCCTGATATACAGCTTGTATCACTCACAGGTAAAGCAGGCACGGGCAAAACCCTGCTCGCACTGGCAGCTGCCCTTGCCCAGCATAAAAGGTACAAGCAAATCTTCCTGGCAAGACCGATCGTTCCGCTTGCAAACCGCGATCTCGGATTCCTTCCCGGGGATGTAAAGGAAAAGATGGAGCCTTACATGACTCCTCTATATGATAACCTCACTGTAATTAAGCATAAATTCAGCCACCAGAGTCCTGAATTCATCCGGATCAACGAAATGGTGAAGGAGGAGAAACTGGTAATAACGCCACTCGCATATATAAGAGGAAGAAGTCTCTCAAGCATCTTCTTTATTGTTGATGAAGCCCAGAACCTCACGCCTCACGAGATAAAAACAATTATCACCCGTGCAGGGGAAGGAACGAAAATGGTCTTTACAGGCGATATTGAACAGATCGATTCACCTTATCTCGATACAGCATCTAACGGGTTGAGCTATCTCTCCGATAAAATGAAAGATCAGGATATCTTCGCGCATGTCAACCTTGTCAAGGGAGAACGCAGCTTCCTTGCCGAACTGGCAAGTAAATTATTATAAACAATTCCATTTGAGAAAAGAGGTGGGGAAATTTTATATTTAAGCTTCTTATATATTAATATTGCTTATATATCAATCGAGTTAAAATCAACAAGCTTTTTATCCATACTTAATACATATCAGCATGAAATCAAGAGTTTACCAGGCGATCATTCTCATTTTTTTTCTCATATCATTCACGGGTAACGCTTTTACCCGGGATGGTGTGGCAAATGGTAAAAATCCTAAGCACTCAAAAAGGGATCTCATCGGGATATTTAATGGCAAAGACCTGAATAACTGGGTATTCATTCTTAAGGATCCGGCTGTTGATCCTTCAAAAGTATTTACTGTCCAGAATGGTATAATACATATTACAGGTAATCCATTCGGTTATATGCGGACAAAGAAAGCTTATTCGGAATACAAACTCCACGCAGAATGGAGATGGCCCCTTGAAGCAACGAACAGCGGTATTTTCATTCATGCTCAGCTTCCTGATACTATCTGGCCAAGATGCTTTGAATGTCAGCTGGCTGCCGGCAATGCCGGTGATTTTATCTGTGCCAACGGCAGCGACATGAATGAACGAATTGACAAGACTAAAAGATCTGTCAGGAAAATGAACCCCTCAAATGAAAAGCCTGTGGGGGAATGGAATGTAATGGAGGTGGTCTGCAAAGCAAATACCATTGAGGTATACATAAACGGAGTGCTTCAGAACAAAGCGACCGGAGTTTCAGCCTCTGAAGGTTTTATCGGTCTCCAGAGCGAAGGAAAGGATATTGAATTCAGAAATCTCAGCTTGACAAAACTTAAATAACGAAGGATATAATTCAAATAGTTCTTTATTAAAAACCCCCTTTCGGTTTCCCCCAGGGGGGAAAGGGAAGAACTACTCCTTCCCCCGTGGGGGAAGGCTGGGAAGGGGGTCGATTACAAAATGAATATCAATAAAAAAAAGGTAGCATTTCACACACTCGGCTGCAAACTGAATTTTGCTGAGACATCAACCATCTCCAGATCTTTCCCTGAAGACAGGTTTGAGAAAGTCACTGCCAGGGAGAAAGCCGACATTTATGTTATTAATACCTGCTCGGTGACGGACACTGCCGATAGGAAATGCCGGCAGGCAATAAAAAAGTTTATACATCAGTCTCCGGATGCATTTATAATTGTTGCAGGATGTTATGCCCAGTTGAAACCGCAGGAGATATCAGCCATACGCGGAGTCGATCTTGTCCTTGGCATTAATGAAAAATTTGATATCGCCAGCTATATCGATAATCCCGGAAAGAGAGCGAAGCCAGAGATACATTCGTGCGACCTCTCCTCCACTGACAGGTTTAATGCTTCATTTTCAGCCGGCGACAGAACAAGATCCTTCCTGAAGGTACAGGACGGGTGCGACTATGTGTGTGCATATTGTACCATACCAATGGCAAGGGGTGCGAGCAGGAATCCGGATATTTCTACGCTCATATATGAGGCTGAAACTATTGCCGGAAGAAGAATTAAAGAAATAGTTCTTACGGGTGTCAACATCGGTGACTTTGGAAAATCAACAGGAGATTCATTTTATGATCTTCTCCTCGGGCTTGTGAAAGTCGATGGGATTGAGAGGTACAGGATATCCTCAATTGAACCGAACCTTTTAACTGACGACATTATTAAGCTGGCTTCATCAAACAGGAAGATACTCCCGCATTTCCACATCCCTCTTCAAAGCGGGAGCAACAAGATACTTGGGCTGATGCGAAGAAGATACAATCGGGAAGTCTTCAGTGACCGTATAAAAGTTATAAAGGATTTTATTCCAGGGGCTGGGATAGGAGCCGATGTTATTGTCGGATTTCCCGGAGAATCTGCAGGAGATTTTGGCGAAACTTATGATTTTCTGGAGGGACTTCCGCTGTCCTACCTTCATGTTTTCACGTTTTCGGAACGGCCGGGAACAGTGGCTTCCTCGCTTCCCGGAAAGGTTTCCTTCGAAGAAAAAGAATCCAGAAGCAAAAAACTGCTTTCTCTTTCGAAACAAAAACATTATGCATTTCTCACTCAAAACCTTGGTAATGAAGAAAGCGTTCTTTTTGAACATACAAAAAGCGCTGGAATGATATCAGGATACACCGGGAATTATATAAGGGTGGAACATCCATGGCAATCTGCCCTGGCAGGAGAGGTGAAGAAAGTGAGGCTCACAGATATTGCACATAACGACAGAATGAATATTGAACTAATTGATTAAAACATGATTGACTATAAAATTATATGCAGGAAAATTGAATCTGCAGCCAGTGAGACAGGCATGTTTATTAAGAAAGAATCGGAGAAGTTTGATATCAGCAAGGCTGAAAGCAAAGGATTGCATGATTTCGTTAGCTATGTCGACAAGGAATCTGAGAAAATGCTGGTTGAGAGATTAGGCAATATACTTCCGGAAGCAGGATTCATTGCCGAGGAGGGAACTTCTTCAAAAAAGGGCAGGGAATACTGCTGGGTCATTGATCCGCTGGATGGGACCACCAATTTTGTTCATGGATTTCATCCCTATGCAATCAGTGTCGGCCTCACAAAAGATGAAGAACCTGTTGCCGGCGTTGTACATGAAGTTGGCGGGAATGAGACGTTTACAGCATGGCTTGGCGGCGGGGCATGGTTAAACGGAAAACGGATCTGCGTATCATCTGCTGAAAAGGTCTCAGATTCCCTTATAGCAACAGGACTTCCTTATAACAATTTCAGCCGTCTCGACAAGTACATGGCTTGTCTTACATATTTTTGCAGGGTAAGCCATGGCATAAGGAGATTTGGATCGGCTGCTGTTGATCTTTCCTATGTGGCATGCGGAAGGTTCGAGGCTTTTTACGAATATGACCTTAAGCCATGGGATGTTGCAGCAGGTATTATCATCCTGAGAGAAGCTGGCGGAAAGATCAGCGATTTTTCAGGAAAAGAAAAAAATCTTACCGGCAGTGAAATTGTTGCAGCCAATCGCTTTGTTTTTCCTGAATTTCTGGAAATAGTGAGTAAATTTATGCAGCATTAGCTTTTTCGGGAAATGGAATCCATCGGCTACTATATTGTTTATGGTTTTGCTTGGGTACTCACTCTTCTGCCTTTACGTGTCCTTTACGTTTTTTCCGACATTATATACCCTGTTATGTATTATGTCGCGGGTTACAGGAGAAAAGTAGTCAGGAATAACCTGGAGAATTCTTTTCCGGAAAAGAGCATCAGGGATATTATTAAAATTGAAAAGTTATTCTACCATCATCTTTGCGATCTCTTTATCGAGACTTTTAAGCTTATCCACATAAGCAACAAGCAGCTTATGAAAAGGATGCACATGACCAACCCTGAATTGCTTGAAAGGCTATTTATTGAAGGCAGGGATGTGGTTATGGTACTTGGTCATTACGGAAACTGGGAATGGCTGGCTGTTCTCCCTATTTACACAAAACTTCAGACCGTTTCAATATATAAACCGCTTCATAACAGGCATTTCGACAGGTTTATGAACAAAATGAGATCAAGGAACACGATGATGCTAACGCCAATGTCCAGTATCATTAGGGAAGTTGTAAGCCTCAGGCAAAAGAACATCAGGTCCCTCTTTGCATTTATTACTGATCAGACACCTCCGAAGGGAGAGATTAAATTCTGGACAAAGTTCCTCAACCAGGAGACCCCTGTTTACCTTGGCGCCGAAAAAATTGCATCAAAGTACAACATGGCTGTTCTCTTCTTTAACATTCAGAATGTCAGCAGAGGGTATTATAATTTCACTGCTGAACTGCTGTTTGAGAATAGTGCAGGGCTTCCTGACCATCTTATCACCGAGGCACATGTGAAGAGACTTGAAGAGATCATCCGCGAAAGGCCTGAGCAATGGATCTGGAGCCATCGCCGGTGGAAGCATAAAAGAGAGCAAACTGATGGTTAGGTGCGCAGTTGTCATATTGAACTGGAACGGGATTGAATTCCTGAAAAAATTCCTCCCCGGTGTTCTGGATTACTCTTCAGGCAATGATTCAATTATATATATAGCTGATAATGGGTCACAGGATGGTTCAGCAGAATATATTGCTGAAAACTTCAAAGGTGTAAATCTTATCCGCCTTGATAAAAACTATGGATTTGCCGGTGGCTATAACCTTGCTCTTGAACAGATTGATGCCAGGTACTATGTTCTCCTTAACTCGGATATTGAAGTAACTGAAGGCTGGCTTGAACCTCTCATAAGCTTCATGGAAAACAATCCGGATGTTGCATCATGCCAGCCAAAGATCCTTTCCTTTTTGCAAAAAGACAAATTCGAACATGCAGGTGCAGCCGGAGGGTTCATTGACAAGTTCGGTTATCCGCTGTGCCGCGGGCGGATATTTGACAAAACAGAAAAGGATGAAGGGCAGTATGATGAACAGACCGACATATTCTGGTCAACGGGTGCATGCATGGTTGTGCGGGTCGATGCCTGGAAAAGATGTGGTGGATTTGATGCTGACTTTTTTGCACACATGGAGGAGATTGATCTTTGCTGGAGATTTCACAGATCAGGATACCGTGTCGCATATATACCGCAATCAGTTGTCTATCATTTTGGCGGAGGTGCTCTTCCGTATAACTCGCCCTTTAAAACATTTCTTAATTTCCGGAATTCTCTATACCTGCTTTATAAAAACCTTCCTGACAGAATCCTTCACCGCGTACTCTTCAAAAGGAAAATGCTTGATGGCATTGCTGCTCTTTTCTTCCTGTTAAAAGGAGAATTCAAAAGCAGCCTGGCAGTCTGGAAAGCTCACATGGAATATTACAGGAACATTAAACGGTTAAAGGAAAAGAGAAGAGAAGCCGGCAAGGAGGGAAATAAAGATTTTACAGGACTTATCCTGAACAAAAACATCGTGTTTGAGTTTTATATAAAAAGGCATAAAACATTCTCAAGCCTCAAAACGAACTTATGAATTAATGAAGAATTACCAGCTTATAGTTTTTCTCTCTGTAGCCATCACCATCTATTCGCTTGCCAATACATACATCTTTTTCAAGGGATATAACGCATTCCAGTTCCAGAGAGAGAACAAAATCCTTTATGCTATCATATTTATAGTACTTGCAATTACATTTATTGCTGCAAAGTTTCTCGAATCAAGACACTCTTCGATATTTACCGATGCACTGAACATTATAGGCGGATTCTGGATGGGCTTTATGCTTTATGCCATAATGTTCTTACTTCTGTCTGATATTATTTTCATTTTCCTTCGAGTCACTGGTCTGCTTGAAAGCGGAAATATCCTGATCTTCAGGCGATGGTCTTTCCTGATTACATCTGGTCTCTCCATTCTGCTTATTGCCGGGGGTTTCATAAATGCTGTTATCCCTGTCGTAAAAGAATATAATATTACAATTGACAAGCCGGCAGAGGGAATAAACAAACTAAGGGTCGCAGCCGTTTCCGACATTCATCTGGGGAGCATTATCCGAAAAAGAAGCATAAAAAAATTATCAGACATGCTTGTGGAGATGCATCCTGATGTTATCTTTTTGCTTGGCGATATTGTTGACGGAGAACTCGGTCCGGTATTAAGAGGTGACCTCCTGAAGTACTTTAAGGGACCGGAAACCACCGATGGGCTATATGCCATTACGGGTAATCATGAATTCATCGGCGGAGCCTCAAGGACGATTCCCTACATTGAAAGCAAAGGGATCAGGGTCCTGAAAGATGAAGTGGTTATACTGCCGGGAGGAATCCAGCTGATAGGAAGGCTTGACCGGGATTCCAAACGTTTCTTCAATAAGGAGCGTATGCCTCTAGAAGAACTTATGAAGGGAATTGATCACTCTAAGCCAATAATACTTCTGGATCACCAGCCATTCCATCTTGCTGAAACGGAGAAAAACGGGATTGATCTTCAGCTGTCGGGGCATACACATAACGGACAAATGTGGCCGCTAAATTACCTGACACGAAAAATCTATGAGTTGAGCTACGGCTATATGAAAAAGGGTAATTCGCAGATAATAGTTTCTTCCGGATTTGGACTCTGGGGACCGCGGATTAGGTTAGGAAGCCGGTCAGAGGTAATGCTTATAAATATAGAATTTAAGGGCGGGAAGAAAGATACCGAATAATACCCTTATAAAAGCTCATAGATCTGCTCAAGTGCAATTCCCCGCGATCCTTTAATAAGAATATGATATCCATTCACCTTCGCTGATTTCAGGTATTCCTTTAGTTTCCTGACGTCAGGAAAGGATCTGAAACCGGATTTTGCAGATACCTTTGAAAACAGAGGGCCTGTCAGAAGCGCCTCCTTGATATTGTTGTCAATCAAAGTTGTAAGAACTTTCGCATGTTCTTCCTCGCTTTTCTCTCCCAGTTCAAGCATGTCGCCGATAATGCACATTTTTTCTCCAGCCTGAACTTTTGCGAATGATTCGATTGCCATCCTCATACTGGAAGGATTTGCGTTGTACGAATCACATATCAGGGTATTACTCTTTGTGATTTTTATCTGAGACCTGTTGTTTCCCGGATCATATTTTCCGACCTCCTCGGTGATCTCTTTCATCTCAACTCCTAAGAAGAGGCCTGCAGCCATAGCTGCCTTCACATTGCTGACATTATATGAACCAAAAAGATTAGTGCCGATTCTGTAAGTCTGGTGCTGGTACTTTACTGTCAGCGATAGACTTAAGCCCTCATCTTCTGAAATAACAATAAGTTCTGTACCAGTGGGATCTGAGTATGGTACGGCCCGGTTAACCAGTTTGTATATTTTCTCGGAAAGCACCGGGTCTTTGTCATTATATATTGCAATGCCGTTAACCTTTCGCAAGTGTTCATATAGCTCGGTTTTAGCCTTGATTACTCCTTCAACAGATCCAAAACCTTCAATATGAGCTGTCCCTGTATTTGTAATAATCCCGTAATCGGGTTTGGCGATAAGGCATAGTGTTCTGATCTCTCCAACATGGCTTGCTCCCATTTCTATGACCATTATTTCTGTTCCTTCAGGAGCCGAGAGTATTGTAAGAGGTACGCCAATATGGTTATTCAGGTTTCCTCTGGTGGCATGTATTTTGAATTTCCGCGACAGGATTGCAGTGATAAGTTCCTTAGTTGTTGTCTTCCCATTTGTCCCGGTAATTGCCAGCACCGGTACTTTCATTTCTTTTCTGTGGTATGCAGCCAGTGCCTGCAGTTCGAAAAGGCAGTCATCGACAAGTATAGTTCTTTCTGTTTCAAAGGCCTGATCGTCTATAATTGCCCATGAAGCTCCTTTATCCAATGCTTCTTCTGCGAATTTATTCCCATTATAGTTATCGCCCCATAAAGCAAAAAAAATCTGGCCTTTGGTAACTGACCGGGAATCGGTAGTGATTCCTGTTGATTCCCTGAATAGTGTATAAATCTGATCTGTCCTCATGATAAGAAAAAAATGCCTCATTATTTATCTATAATGAGGCCTTTCTTTTTTCTATATTTTTCATTTGAATCCTGCAGGACTTCCAATCCTGATCATGGCGCATCTGAAGCCAATATCGTCGCGGGATTCATTCTGATCGAGAAATCTTCTTGTGGATGGGTTAAGCCAGTAGGACCTGTCTTTCCAGGAACCGCCTTTAAAAACTCTTGCATTATCGTTTATAAGAGTAGTATAATCGGTTTGGTCAGCTGATCCAATTTCCTGGGCATACATTCTGAGAGAACCCTGCTTCCCGTCCGGAGTTTTCCAGTCTGACACGACTGAAGAAGCCTGGTCGCCGTCCCTGTAATTCCTGTAATCGCCTTTCTGATAGTTATATCTTGTTGCGACGTCAGCATCTTTTACAGTATCGACATAAAGTTTTCCAAGGTTTCCTTTGGTAACGACTTTTCCATTGGCATCACGGCGAAGGTCGGTATAAACGTTTCCCCTGAAAGGGTTGAATTCGTCAAAATCCTCGTAAGTAAGCGGACGATATACATCCTGAACCCACTCGTTTACATTTCCGGCCATGCAATAAAGTCCATAGTCATTCGGCCAGTATGATTTAACGTCTGTAGTAATGCTGGCATTATCGTTCAGGCTTCCAGCAACACCCATCATATCGCCACGGCCACGAACAAAGTTAGCCATCATTTCTCCACGGGCTTTGGTAGATGAGTTCCTTACATTATGACCGTCCCATGGGAAAATTCTTCTTTCATATACTCTTTCCTCAAAGGTATTTCCTCGGAGGGCGTATGCAGCGAATTCCCATTCAGCTTCGGTAGGAAGGCGATAACTTGGAAGAAGCAGTCCGTCTTCAAAGTTTGTCCTCCGCTCTGTCTGATTTGGATTTAGGCTTTCCCTGAGCTGGTTAACCACTCCTTCGTACTGGCCGGCAAGATATGATTCAGTATTGAAGTTATTCTGATTTTTCTGATCGGGATCGGGATTCAGTTCTCCCTCCTCAATAAGGAGTCTTTCATTAACCCTGTCGGTTCTCCAGAGGCAGAAGTCATTTGCCTTGATCCAGCTTACTCCGACAACAGGATAGTTATTATATGAAGGGTGACGGAAATAATATTGTACATAAGGATCATTGAAACCCATCGGGCTTCTCCAGACCAGTGTATCGGGAAGAGCTCTTCTGTAAACTTCAGGGTAATCGGTATAGACCCTTCTCAGCCAGAAAAGGTATTCACGATAATCAACGTTCTTAACCTCTGTTTCATCCATATAGAATGAAGAGACAGTTACTGTCCTTGGCTTGTTATTCCAGTCAAATAAAACATCCTGTGCTACCTGCCCCATTGTAAATCGTCCGCCTTCGATAAGAACGAGGCCCGGACCTGTTTGCTGCTCTGCGCCAAGTGTCACCTCAAATCCACCCATTTTAGGGTCATTATATTTCCATCCTGTAGAGGAAGAAACATTTTCATTGTTTTTCTTCTTGAAGAGACTACACGAAACAAGAAAAAATGAGGCGAACATTACAATCAGTACGGCTCTGAATTTATGCATAACTCCTTTAGTTTTATGACTTTTTAGAATAATCAAAGATAATAATTTTTATAAAAAACTATTTTTTATTCATCAAATATAACTACAATTCAGGAAAATTTATTGTTTTAACTGTTTTTCTTTTATCAACATTATTTAAACGTAAGGCAATACCAGTATAATGCATCAGTGACACTGGGAGAAGGTTTTGTCCTGTTGCAATATTAAAACGATAATTGTAAAAAACAACCATAAATCCGGTATTAATTGAGAATCCTGCCTGAAGATCAATATTCTTTTGATTATCGAACAGCAATACTGAATTGAGAGCAAGATAATTGCTCTCGAAAACTAAACCTGCACCGGCAGAGGCAATCT
Source organism: Bacteroidales bacterium (assembly GCA_003152835.1). Lineage (GTDB taxonomy): Bacteria > Bacteroidota > Bacteroidia > Bacteroidales > VadinHA17 > LD21. The sequence continues at coordinate 20,071 of PMBC01000179.1, forward strand.
CCCTGCTGATTTCAATTTTACCGATCGGCCGCAGGGAAAGTTTTTTTTCAGCATTAAGATCAATCTCCCAGGAACCATGTATCAGAAGCTTTCTGTACAGCCTGTTCCTTACCAGGTCAGAGGTGCTGAGATCCGGCTCAGTAAGATGATCAATTGCAATCCCTCCGAATAACCGGCCGGAGATAAAAAGGAATCCTGTGCCCACATCGAAAATCGTTTTTCCTCTTGAGGCAAACGATTCTCCCGGAATATTAACAACCCCATTCAGCGGGTCTATCTGATCCGGAAGTATTGTTCCGCTGAAATCGTAACCCCTGTGGTAAAATGAAGCAGAGAGTCCTGCACCTATATAAAGGTCGTTGCCGGCTCTGAAAAAGTATGAATATGAAAAACCACCCTTGAGATCATTTACCATTCCTCCCAGGTAATTATCTGAAAGATAAAATCCTCCTCCACCGTGAAGAGATGGGAAATAGCTGTCATAGGAGAGGCAGACTGAATGAAGATTGTAATTATTCCCCGGATAAAGGTTCTGGTAAGAAAGTTGCAATAGCCCGTCTCCCTGACTGCCGGTCAGAGCAGGATTGCTTATCATTGTCCCCTGGTAATTCAGGCCCGGCAGTCCTTCCTGACCGAAACTCCTGACAGCCAGGAAAGACGTTATAAAAAGCAGACTGAGTAGGTTTCTTACCATTAGTAATGTTACAGCAATATCAACGTAATGAAAACGTTATTATTTTAAAACCGGCCCGGTTACAAAAAAATCGGAATTAGTTAAAAACATAAATCACATTTCTATCTTTGCCTGGAATGATAACCAGATCTTACCAGATATTGTTGCTCATCCCGTTGCTTTTGCAAGGCTATCTTCAGGCCCAGGCACCCAAAGATAGTTATTCTTCCTCGTCAGTGCTCTCTTCCGGTCAATGGTTTAAAATTGCTGTTGTGAAGGATGGCATATACAGGATCGATTACTCTAAGCTTAAGCAGATAGGGCTCACGGACCCTTCCAATCCGAAGATCTTTGGAAACAATTTCGGTCAGCTTTCATACTATAATGATGATCCGAAGCCGGACGATCTGAATGAGATCGGGATATATGAAAACAAAGGTAGCGATGGCATTTTTAATGAGGGCGATTATCTCCTTTTTTTTGGTCAGGGAACAGGAAGGTGGAAATTCAGCAGCTTAACCGGAGATTATGATTTTATGCATCATAATTACTCTGATACTGCATATTATTTTCTGACTTCCGGAGGGACACTCGGAAAGAAGATAACCGACGCAGTTCAGCCGGCAGCTTCCCCTGGTTACTTCTCTTCCTCATCAGATGCTCTCTATATTCATGAGCTGGATATTGAAAACCTCCTCAAATCAGGCAGAGAATGGTATCAACCGGTTCCGGCATTAAGCAGTGTCCTTATTGATCCGGGTTTTACCGGAATTCTCACCGATCAAAAGATGAAGTTCAGGATTAGGGTATTGGCCAGGAAACCAGAATCTACAAATTTCAGGTTTTATGAAGGAACAACGCTGCGCCAGAATATCCAGGTTAATGGGGTCGATATGCTTAATTCCACGGGCACTCAGGCTCAGATTACAGATTCCACGGGGTCAGCATATCCTCTAACCTCTTCACCAGTATTCTCGGTAAACTTTTATAATAATGGCGAAGCTGGAACAAAGGGCGGATGGCTTGACTTCGTAAAACTGCAGGGCAGAAAAAACAATGAATATACAGGAAATATCGCCTTCTATTCAGATTCTAAGGTCATCGGAGCAGGTCATATCACTCAGTTCACTTTTAAGAGCCCTGATAACAACCCGGTTATATGGGATATTTCCGATCCTGCAAGAGTGCGGAAAATTCAATATACTAAAACCGGAGACGATATTGTATTCAGGGAATCGACCGACAGTTTAAGATCATTCATGCTTTTCAACGAATCAAATACCCTGTCGCCTTTGTTTCCTGAAAATACAACCGTCAATCAGGATCTTCACGGGTCGGATCCCGCCGATATGCTGATTGTTACACATCCTTTGTTCTATGAATATGCTCAGAAACTGGCTGAGATGCATAATGCAAACAGCGGCCTTATTTCGCTGATAGTCACTCCGGGACAGATCTACAATGAGTTCTCCGGCGGAACGGCAGACATATCGGCAATAAGGAATTTTATCAGGATGAAATATATGGAACAAAAAGGAACATCTCATCCCCTTAAATACCTCCTGCTTTTTGGCGACGGCTCCTATGAAAACAGGACACCTCCCCCCAGGAACCCTGATTTCATTCCGACATATCAGTCTCAAAATTCAAATGTCGTTGTTTCATCTTTTACATCCGACGACTTTTACGGTCTCCTCGATAATGGCGAGGGAGAAGCTGACGGAACAGAGGATATCGGCATAGGCAGATTACCGGTGAATGACACCGCACAGGCAGGAATTGTAATCAGGAAAATTGCCAGGTACATGGCTCCTTCAAACCAGGGCGACTGGAAAAACATAATCTGCATTACTGCTGACGACGAAGATGGAAACGCGCATGCATATGATGCAGAAGGACTTTCGGCTGCGCTTAAGGACAGCGTTCCGGTTTTCAATATTGATAAGATATATCTTGATGCTTATAAGCAGGTGACGACGGCAAACGGGCAGACATATCCTGATGTCGAGACCGCCATTAACAACAGGATAAATGCAGGATGTCTCATTTTTAATTACATCGGTCATGGAAATGAGACCGGATTGGCTCATGAAAGAGTGGTTAAAACCGATGATATCAATTCATGGAATAACGGATCGAAGCTTCCATTATTCATAACAGCAACATGTGAGTTCAGCAGGTTTGACGATGGTGAGCTGAACATAATATCCAGAGAAATAAAGGAGAAGAGATCTGCGGGGGAAATGGTTCTGCTGAATGAAAACGGCGGAGGAATAGCATTAATGTCCACAACACGTGTTGTATATTCTGCACCGAATTATCTCCTTAATAAGAATATTTACAATTATGCTTTCGGACACGATTCAGCAGGAAATGCACTGAGATTAGGCGATATTATCAGGCTTGCAAAAAACAATTCCGGGAGTGGTTCAAATAAAAGAAATTTTTCTCTGCTTGGCGATCCTGCTGTCAGGCTGGCTTTCCCATGGTATGGGAATGTTATAACCGATTCTATAAATCATTCACCTGTATCATCAGGCACCGATAGCCTGAAAGCCCTGAGCCTTATGACCATCTCCGGCCATATTCAGGATTATCATGGCAAACTGATGAATGATTTCAGCGGAACCGTTTTGCCTCTCATATACGATAAGGAATCAGAGATCAGCACTCTTGCCAACGATGGCGGATTAACCATGAAGTTTAAACTAAGAAACAATATTCTTTTCAGCGGTAAAACCACAGCAGCTGGCGGAAGGTTTAAATTCTCCTTCATCGTTCCGAGAGATATTGATTATACTTTTGGGAACGGTAAGATAAGCTATTATGCAAATAATCCGGAAAAAGACATGAATGGCCTTTTTTCAGATGTCATAGTTGGAGGATTTGCAAGTTCAGCTTCAGCAGATACTGCCGGTCCGGCCATCAGGCTTTTCATGAACGACACCCTGTTCAGAAGCGGTGGAATTACAGATGAGAACCCTGCTCTGCTTGCCCTGATCAACGACAAAGGCGGGATAAACACCACCGGTTCAGGAATTGGACATGATCTCACAGCATATCTTGATATGGACAGGAATAATTCAATTGTCCTGAATAACTATTTTGAGAATGACCTGGATAATTACATGAAAGGCAAGCTGCTTTATAACTTATATAACCTTGGTTCAGGCAATCATTCCGTGACTCTGAAAGCCTGGGATAATTTTAATAACTCATCCGAAGAAACGATTCATTTTTTAGTGGAAACAGGTGGAAAATTCATTTTGAGAAACCTGCTGAATTATCCCAATCCCATCAGCAGTGATACTAAGTTTACCGCTGAACAAAATCGCCCTGATCAGCAGCTTGAGGTCATTATCACGATCTATGATCTTGGAGGAAGGGCAATAAGAATTATTGAAACAACAGTATTTGCTTCCGGGTATGAAATACCTCCTGTTCCATGGGATGGTTCTGTTGAAGGCGGGAAAAGAGCCGGAAGAGGCATATACCCATACAGGATCACCGTAAAAACGGAGAGTGGAGAAAAGGCTGAAGGGTCAGGCCGTTTAATCATTTTATAAACGAAGGGCAATATCTTAAGAAAAAAATTGTTCTATATTTGTACTTTTGCAGAATTACCTGAATCAGAATGAAAAACAGATTAATTGCGTTTATCTTGTTGTCAGCTGCCTGCCTGGTAAATACCAGACTTTACTCACAGTCAAGTTCCGGCGAGCTGAATGCCATACAGACAGTTGTTCCTTTCCTGATCATTGCCCCTGATTCAAGGGCAGGNNATCGATGGCAAAGCTGGTGTAGGAATATCTTATGCACCATGGCTCCGGAACCTTGTACCTGACATAAATATCGCCTACCTCACAGGCTATAAAAGAATTGATAAAAAGCAGGTGCTTAGCGGAAGCCTTATTTATTCTTCACTCGGAGATGTCCAGTTTACTGATATTTACGGTAATTTCATGATGAACTTCAAACCAAATGAACTGGCTGTCGATGCTGCCTATTCAAGGATACTTACAGAACATTTTTCGGGGGGAATTGCATTCAGGTTTATCTATTCCAACCTTGCGGGCGGATCATATATAAATGGTGAATCATCAAAACCCGGTATCTCCTTTGCAGCAGATGTATCAGGATATTACCAGAAAGCTGTTACTCTTTTCAATAAGGATGCCACGATTGGCGCCGGTGTGAATTTTTCAAATATCGGAACTAAAATGAGCTACTCTGATTCCCATGCTTCCGATTTCATTCCCATGAACCTCAGGATCGGCGCTTCAGGCACAATAAATCTTGACACTTATAACAAGGTTACCATTACTGCTGATCTTAACAAACTTCTTGTTCCCACACCTCCGACATATTATTCAGTCGGGGAAGTTGATAGTAAAGGAGATACAGTAAAAACTGCCCTGAGCGAGATAAAAGCCGGAAAAGATCC
>PMBC01000198.1:0-4996 GCA_003152835.1 Bacteroidales bacterium
AATTTACTTCCAAGGTTTTACGATATCCAATCAGGTCAGATTACCATCGACGGACTTGAAATACAAAAAATTCAGCGTAATAGTTTGCGCAGGTCGCTGGCCATGGTTTTACAGGACACACACCTTTTTACTGCTTCTGTTATGGAGAATATCCGGTATGGAAGGCTTGAAGCCACTGATAATGAAGTTATAGATGCTTCTACTCTTGCAGGCGCTCATTCATTTATACAACGATTGCCAAAAGGCTATCAGACAATACTGCGTAACGACGGAGATAATCTGAGTCAGGGGCAGCGCCAGTTGCTGAATATCGCAAGGGCAACAGTGGCAAAGCCGCCTATCCTGATATTGGATGAAGCAACAAGTTCGATTGATACCCGAACGGAGCAGATCATTCAAAAGGGGGTGGACCAGTTAATGCGAGGGCGCACCAGTTTTGTAATTGCTCATCGATTATCAACTGTCCGGAATGCAGATGAAATTCTGGTCTTGGAAAATGGCGAAATCGTGGAAAGAGGAAGTCACGAAGTTTTATTGAAACAGAAGGGACACTATTATCAATTATATGCCGGACAGTTTGACTAATTCAGGATTACTTGTCTGATGGTCTTATTATCTATTCGTTCTGAACTCCGTAATATAAGACCAAATAAGCAAGAGCAAAGGAATCCGGATACCTGACATTTTGAAGATCAGTTAACGCGCTGGATAAGATATCTAAGACATTATTGAAAGTATAAGCAGCAACTTATGATAATGAAAGTCATTAGTACAGGAATGAAAATACTATTTAATCGTATGAAATCTTAATTGTCATGAAAAATCGCAGATTAACTAAAAGACTAATAAACACCCTTCTTTTTGCCTGTGTAATCATAAATGGATTTCAGGCAATGGCCCAGGAGACTGATTCCATAGGTAAATCCGGGCAAGTCAATAAATTGTTTGAGCCCACAGCTAACAAACCGTTTCCGGGAGCATCAGTAATTGTAATTCACCATGGGAAAATACTTCTGAATCAAGGGTATGGTCTTGCAAACATAGAGAAAAACCAACCAAATACTCCATTGACTGTCTTTCGTTTAGGATCGATCACAAAACAGTTTACAGCTATGGCAATCCTGCAGCTGTATGATAAACAGATGCTGCAAATAGATGATTATGTTGAAAAATATTTTCCTGGTACTTTAAATGGGAATAAGATAACAATAAAGAATCTGCTGACTCATACATCTGGCATAATGGAATCACTGGATAAAGAATTGGCATTCACTCCTGGCGCTCAAATAAGTTACAGTAATGCAGGATATATCCTTTTAGGGAAAATTATTGAAAAAGTATCAGGTATGTCTTATGAAAAATATTTACAGGAGAATATTTTTAAACCTCTGGGCATGAACAATACCGGATATGAACATCCGGATATAAAAGTCAGGAACTGTGCAACCGGATATATAATCAGTGATAATGGAAGCTATACAGATATAGGTGAATCTGATGTTTCAGGTGCTTTTTCAGCAGGTGCATTGTATTCAACAGCTGAGGACATGTTTAGATGGGATCAGGCTCTATATACAGAAAAACTGGTAAAAGCATCTACCTTAAATCAGGCATTCTCTCAGGCAACACTGAACGATGGAAGCACTATAAAGTATGGCTTTGGCTGGATGGTAAGCCAATGGCGGGGAATTAAGGAAGTGGGCCATGGCGGCGATATAACAGGTTTTAATTCATATATTGCCCGCTACCCGGATGAACAATTCACTGTAATAGTGTTATCAAATATTGAAATGAGACCTCCCGGTCCACTACCGGATGCAGGTATCCTGGCACACAAAATTGCTGAAATATATTTAGCTGATAAAATCAGTGCAACGAAAGAGCATGTTGCTATCAGCCTTGATCCAAAAATTCTCGATAGTTATACAGGTCAGTATAAATGGATAAATGCATCAAAAAGCTGGATAGAAGCCAGCGGTGAATTCTTAACTATTTATAAGAAGAATAATCAACTTTTTGGTAAGAGCAAAGTGGGAGAAATTGAAATTAATGCTGAAGGGGAAAACCAATTCTTTATGAAAGATAATTCAACCATCAAATTCCTGATAGAAAAAGACAAAGTAAACGGAATGGTATTTGATGCCATGGGGCTTGGAGTTGTAATTGTGAACGCACAAAAAGTAAACTAATGGCATCAATTTCTTATTTCAAACCCATTTATGAATGAAATCGATCAAGATTGAATGCTCTTAAAACCTACTGTAAAATGAAGAATCTCCCTGTGCTTCTAATTTGAAATATTTGTCAGCTTCCTTTTTATCACCCAGTTTTAACATAATATTACCAAGATCCTCATACTCAACCGGAGTGCTTGTTTGGCCTTGTTCCAGATACTGTTTTACCATTTTTCTGGCTTGTTCAATCTTGCCTTCATGGATTGCAGCCTGAATTAATAAGGTGTTAATGTATTCATATTTCATATCGAATGTAAAAGAGGGATCACGATTAATAAATTCCGGGTAATTTGCCGCACATCTGGGTCTTTTTGAATCTTCGAGCAATACAGGTATTGACGCATGTCCCTTGTTATCGATATGTGTTAAAAACATATCAGTATAAATACTTAAGCCTTTAGAAACAAAGACCATCCATTTTCCATTGGGAGACCAGGCGTGCCAGGAATTCATCTCCGGGAAATTACAAGCTAATTTTATTGCTTTTCCGCCCTCACGTGGAACTATAAATAGCTTGCTATCCGGTTGAATCATCATATAATTATTTGACTCACAAAATACTAACCATTTGTTATCGGGTGAAATGGCTGGAAAATAATTACTTTGGCCATTGAATGAGGCTCCCTCTATTGGTTTGGCTTCGCCACCTTTTCCATCATTAAAAGGTATAATATATAAATCGAACTTAAGGTCTCTTTTTCTTCTAACAAATGCGTTAGTAATGGTTGTATCCGATATCAAACTTTCATAACGGGAGCTTTTATCAGGATAAGGTAATGCTTTTGCTCTTGCAAATATTATATATTTATCATCAGGTGTCCAAATGCCATTGGACTGTATATAAGCTGTATCATTTGCACCAGGAAGTTCGGCTAATTTTTTGGTTGCCCTGTCATAAATTGCTATCACACCATTTATAGGGAAAAACAATTCAGAATAGGCTATTGCGCTTGGGGCATCGAATTTTACATTAATTACTCTGTCCTTTATCGTTGTCAACACATACCTGCCTTCGTGTGAAATTTTCGAAAATAATCCAAATGTAGATTTTCCTTCAATTTTCGACCAGGACATGTAATTATCATTATTGAAAACAACCTGGGAATCTATATTAGCTATAAAATAGCCTCCTTTATCCCTTGAAACTGCATCGAAATCAAGTGCAATGGTTTTCCCGTCACGTGTAGATGAATGGCAATTACCACAAACCATAAACTGACCTAATGCTTCATGCCTGGGATTTGAACTGCCAACATTGTATAATGCATAACTGGTTTCCCAAATATGCTTTTCCGCATAAATAAAAGGTAAAGGTATTTCACGGTAGAGAATTGGTGCTCCAACTTCATCTTCTGAAATGCGAATTGGTAATTCAGCCTTTTGACCGAGGAAAGAAATTTTCGAAGATTTTTTTCGGCTGATAACAATTTTAATGTCTTTATAATTTGAGAAAGTTTTAATACTGTCCCACATACTTAAATCGGGTTTCCATCTGTTCTGGTAAACCGTTTTGGTTATGAATGGATGATGACCGGCCAGATTTATTCTGATATCCCACACATGGGCAATTTTCGATTTATCTGACCAATAAAATGTAGGAGGGGCAAATTCACGAGGAAATAAAGAATGTTTCCAGGGATATATAAATCTAATCTCCCGGTTTACAGAATATTTCTTTGCAGCAGAATACAACGATCCCAAAAATAAAACCGGAATAAAAATATAGATAAGAACTTTTCTAATGGATCCCATGATTTGCTGTTATGAATAGCTATTAAATCCAAAATTAAAATACAGGTTTAAATCTACTATTAAATTGTTTTAATTGGGCTTTAGCCTGAAATAATTTTTCAGCAGGAATTATTTAGATCAAATATGAATTTGGCAGAATCTTTTAGCTTACAACAAATAGCTTGTGCTTTAATATTGTAAAGTATTAAATTTTTATTAATAAATTAAAAATCAGTTATTTATCTGCAATAAACTTTCAGAGATGCCCAAATCATATATTATAAAATCATTGTGATAACAGCTTCAGCCGGACTTCTAAGTTTTACTGCTTCCCCATCCACCCATAATTGAAGTATGTTTTCTGTATTTTTCAGATTGAGAATAACCACAGCAATTTTTCCATCAGGATTGATAAATGCTGTAGCGATAAAATCATCACTCGATGAAGTGCATGCGATCCTCCTGGCGCCAGGCTTTATAAATCTTGAAAATTGACCAAAAGTATAATGCGGGGGATTAAATGTAACTTCTCCTGTTTTTAAATCTGCTGTAATAATATTTGATCTGAATAATGAGGGTACGCCACCTGCATGACGAGGTCCTCCGGTCTGGTCGAGAAGCATGTTCCAGAAAGTGTATCCATTGCACCAGTTGTTTAAATCAATAATCATATTCCTGGCGATACGGATTGCGGAGTTCCAGGATCCATCCATTCCAGCCTCAGTGTACAAAAGTTTTTTATCAGGGAAAGCATCATGTACCAAACGGACATTATCAAAATGATCACCCACATACCAATGAAATGCTGTTCCCCAAATATATTTTGATGCTTCTGGATCTTCATAGGCTGCTTCAACCCTCTGATATATGATCCCACGATTATGATCCCAGATCATGATTTTAGTATCACCTAATCCGTTTTTTTCCAGAGTTGGACCGAGATAATCGCGTACAAAGTCCTTTTCTTCTTTTGCTGTATATATACATGATTCCCAAACTTGAGTTGCCATAGCTTCGTTTTGAACTGTCAG
>PMBC01000198.1:5070-9542 GCA_003152835.1 Bacteroidales bacterium
CGGTACTTTTCATCATGTGCGATACTAAAATTTTTAAGGTCTTTATCACCGGCAACATCATCATAGGTGTACATTTCTTCGGAATAATCCGAACTATGAATGGTTGTACGACACAATGTGTATCCATTGCCATCTATTGGATCAAAGTTCGCTTTCAGAATCTTTTCCTGAGATTCCTTTGGCAGTTTTGAAAAGGTGACTGCAGAAGCATCTGTAAATGCTCCGCCAAAACCCTCAATGGTTTGGAAGGTTTTATCTACATCAATCATGATTGTCGGATAGTTTTCATCAGGCTGTTCAAGTGGCTCAAAAGGACTGAAACCGTGATTAACCAGAAGTTGTTCTGGATCTCTGGAAGTAATGAAGATTTGAGCTTCTTTAAAATCTCTTTTTTGACTATAAGACTGGAAAATACAGAGAAATAAAAAAGTTACTGTGAAAAGGAAATGTAAAAATTTACTTTTAGAGTTATTTGTTTTAGTTTTCATAGGTTACATTATTATAGAGTGTATGTCTTCAGACTTAATTACACCGGTCAGGTTCATAAATTAGTATGTGGTGAGGTAAAGATATTTAAAATGTTTCATTATGGAAAAGCCAGTGCCCCTGACTATAGTTGGCCGGAATAAATTGACCACACAAAGACGGAGTTAAAGACTTGTTGTTTGGTTATGTATGTTAAGTGTAATCTGACCGGATTTTTAAGTGGTCATATAAGAACGGCTTTTGCAATATGTAAACCGCTCATGGATGGTCGGATCAAAAAGTCTGGCTGCTGCAAGAAGTGATAAATCTGCTATTTACTCAATTGCAATAACATAGTGCTGAGTCCTGAAAAACAGCGTATTCCCTGATATGGCCGGGGTTGCCATGCAATTGTCTTCAAGGTTGTTTTTAGCGATAAGGTTATATTCCGGTCCGGCTTTTATAACATATACATTCCCTCCTTCGGAACTGAAATATATTTTCCCGTCAGCTGCAATTGCCGACGCCGAGAATGCTTCTTTTAAATTTTCTTTATACTTTACTTCTCCTGTTAAGGCATCGAAGCAGGTAAGAAGACCGTTTATCTGAAGATTGTACAGAAGGCCTTCATATATAAGAGGCGTTTGCATATAGGCTCCACCACGCTTTAAACTCCAGACAATATATTGATTTTTGGTACTCTCACCATCCAGGGTAATATCCCCTTTAGCATCTGGTTTAACAACAAAAATCGGTGAAAAAGCGCCATGTGCACTATTCAGATATATAAGGTCGTTTGCAATAACCGGTGTTGGAGCAGGAGCATCGCCTCCATTGCTTAATCTCCAGATTTGTTTACCGGTTTCAAACTCATATCCGCATATCTGATTATAACCATTGGCAATCACCTGTGTTTCCCCATCTTTCGAATAGATGGCAGGTGTACACCAGGTCGATACTTCATTGCCGCGAGAGGTCCTCCATATCTCCTTTCCTGTAGAAAGCTCAAGAGCCGTTATAAATGGCTTTCCCGGTATGTCACATTGAACAATAATTTTATCCTTAAATATTATGGGTGAACTTGCATAACCCCATTCAACCCCAGGATTGGTATATGGCCCAGGATTAAGTATTCCCATATCCTTTCTCCAAATCAGCTTCCCTTTAAAATCGTAACAATAAAGGCCTTCAGATCCAAAGTGAACAATAAGGTATTTGCCATCAGTAGCAGGTGTGCAATTTGCCTGAGTTGATTTTGTGTGTCGCTTTGATTTAGGAATTCCTTCATGTGCAACCCTCTCCCAGATAATTTTCCCGCTGTTTTTATCGAGGCAATAGACTTTGAATTCATGTACCTTTTTATCATCGGCCTCGTCAATATCCCCATAAAGGCCGAGTTTTAATGACTCATCGTTCATATTGGTTGTTGCCGTTGTTACAAACAGGTAATTGCCCCAGATAACCGGACAAGAGTGAGCCAGTCCGGGAATTGGAGTTTTCCATTTAATATCTTTCGCACTCTCAATATCCCATGTTGCGGGAATCTTGGAATGAATCATATAACCACAAGCCCGTGGACCTCTGAATGATGGCCATTGCTGATTATAGTAGGGTTGGGAATATAATTTCCCGGGATTCAAACCAGCTAATCCAATTATCAATATAACAGAAATGATGATCTTATTTTTCATTGTAAATTGGTTTGAGTTTGGATACCTGGCATATAGTTACTTCAAATGTACTTTGTTTTTTATTCTAACGAACCAGATGTGATCATATGCCCGTTCCCCGGGATAGGCAGCTTGCCAGGTTCTTGCCGGGTTTTGGAGACTTTTCTGACGATCTGTTTAAATTTAAACAATGGTCGGTGGGAGCTAGTACCAATCTTTTCTACTCCAGTCAAATCTTTAAATCAAATCCTGATCAGCGTTACCTGATTAAATATTTGCATTTTGTTCAGCTTGGGTTTAACTTTGGTTATGAAACAAACCTCCCATGCCAAGTATTGTTGAAGGATATAATTACGACATCTTCATCAGCTATCGTCAGAAAGACAACAAATATGATGGCTGGGTAACTGAGTTTGTTGACAATCTCAAAAAGGAACTGGAGGCTACTTTTAAAGAAGAGATCAGTGTTTATTTCGATATCAATCCACATGATGGGCTTTTAGAAACACATGATGTAGATGCCTCTCTAAAGGAGAAACTGAAGTGCCTGGTTTTTATTCCAATCATATCTCAAACCTATTGCGACTCAAAAAGTTTTGCATGGCAGCACGAGTTTGTTGAGTTTAATAAACTGGCAAAAGAAGATCAGTTCGGAAGAGATATCAGACTTTCAAATGGAAATGTAGCCAGCAGGATATTGCCGGTTAAGATCCATGACCTCGACCCTGAAGATAAAGAGCTTCTTGAAAATGAATTAGGTGGAGTACTTCGATGTATTGAGTTTATTTATAAATCTCCTGGTGTGAATAGGCCATTAACCCCAGCTGATAATCCTGACAAGAATCTCAATAAAACCTTTTACCGAGACCAGATAAACAAGGTGGCAAACGCTGTTAAAGAGATTATTAACTCTATAAAGAAACATAATCAACCTGATGGGATTGTTCTCAAAGAGATTATTAAAGAAAATCCTGAACTCCCACAAAAACTTAAACCAAAAATTATTATTGCATTTTCTATTGTTTTGATATCTATTCTGCTGAGCTATTTTTTTATTCCAAAATTGTTTTATTCTTCCAAACCAATTGAAAAATCAATTGCGGTTTTACCATTTTTTAATGACAGCCCTAATGACTCAACAGCTTACTTCATAGATGGCGTCATGGAGGAGATACTTACAAATCTGCAATCTATTAAAGATCTAAGGGTTCTTTCTCGCACATCCACAGACCAGTACAAAGGCCCAAATAAACCGACAATCCCTGAAATAGCAAAAAAGCTGGGAGTAAATTACATTGTGGAAGGTAGCGGACAAAAATCTGGCAATAAATTCCGCCTTCGGGTACAATTAATCAGAGCGGATAAAGAGAGCCATCTCTGGGCAAAGTCCTATGAACAGGAAAATCCGGTCGCAAAAGATTATTTTAACATACAAAGCCAGATTGCACAGGCAATTGCAAAACAATTAGAAGCGGCAATAACACCTCAGGAAAAACGACTTATTGAAAAAACTTACACCACAAACCTTGAAGCCTATGATGCTTATTTAAAAGGTGAGTTCTATCGAAAAACATGGACTCAAACTAGCCTGGAGGCTGCAATGAAATATTACCAGATTGCACTGGAGAAAGATCCTGATTATGCGTTAGCTTATTGTGGCATTGCCAGTGTCTGGAATGGACTTTCAACTATGGGTTTTTTATCTCCTTTCGAGGGATCACCCAAAGAGTATGCTGCATTAATGACTGCCATAAAACTTGATAGTACACTAGCCGAGGTCCATTTCGAGCTTGCTGTTTACGAAGCCATGCGACAATGGGATTGGTACAGTGGTGAGTCTGAATATCTAAAAACGCTTAAAATCAATCCCAATTTTGCAGAAGCACACGCATATTACTCAAATTTATTGAGTGCTTTGGGACGGTCTGAAGAAGCATTGGAACAGATCGCCCTGGCACTTAAACTGGACCCATATACTCCGGAGATAAAGGGCTTATATGCCTTAGATTTATTGTATGTGCATCGATATAACGATGCTATTGCAGTCAGTCGTGAAGCACTTAAAACAGATCCATATTGTCCCGGTGCATTAACTGCATTAATGTTTGCCCTCCATTTGACCGGAAAATACGATGAGGCATTGGAAATATGGAAAACAAACTATTATATCAGTTATCCTGGTTTTGTTCATGCCTTTGATCAGGGATATCCTAAGGCCGGTTATAAAGGAGCACTTAGCCTTGAAGCAGATACCCTCGTAGTACAGTCAAAAACGGCATATGTTAATGCATTTGATATTGCTATTCTTTATCTCTGCGGCGGTAATAACAAAAGAAC
>PMBC01000090.1:0-217 GCA_003152835.1 Bacteroidales bacterium
CCGGAGAAATATTCGGATTCCTTGGCGCCAATGGAGCCGGGAAGACCACTGCTCTCAGGATCTTGTCAGGATTGTCATCCCCTACCTCAGGTGAAGTGATGGTTGCAGGATATGATGCAAAAAAGGAGCCGGAGAAAATTAAAAAGAATATCGGTTATATGTGTCAGAAATTCTCCCTTTACGAAGATCTTACAGTAAAAGAGAACATTATGCTTTA
>PMBC01000090.1:230-17497 GCA_003152835.1 Bacteroidales bacterium
AAGCTTGCCTTCTCCGTTGCAATTCTCCATGAACCAAAAACAGTCTTTCTTGATGAACCGACAGGGGGTGTCGATCCTGTCACACGACGCCAGTTCTGGGAAATGATATATGAAGCTGCTTCAAGGGGAATAACTGTATTCGTAACCACCCATTATATGGATGAAGCAGAGTACTGCGACAGGGTATCGATAATGAGTGAGGGGAAAATCGTTGCACTTGACACTCCCGCAAACCTTAAAAAACAATATAATGCTGAGTCGATTGAGGAGGTATTTATTAAGATTGCAAGACCAGATAACCCCCCATCCCCCCTGAAGGGGGGCTAAAATCAAGATATTTTTAAAGCCCCCTTTAGGGGGTTTGGGGGCAGATTATTGGAAGTTGAAAAGAGTACTAAAGGACTTAACAAAAAGTAGGTGAAAAGATTTCTCGGATTTGTAAAGAAAGAGTTCCTGCATATTTTCAGGGATCCCCGCACACTGATCCTGTTATTCGGGATTCCTGCCGTTCAGATATTATTATTCGGTTTTGTAGTCAGCCAGGATATAAAAAACGCAGGTGTCGCTTTTCTTGATCTGTCAAAAGATGAAGTAACCCGGAAGCTAACGGATAAGATTATCTCTTCAGGCTTTTTCAGGCAGACAGAAAACCTGCTGACTTATAATGATATTGATAAAGTCCTTAAAAAAGGCAAGACAAAGGCAGTCATAGTCTATGAAGATAATTTCGGAAGGAATCTGCTTAAAGGAGGGAAGGCAACTATGAGCATCATTGCCGATGGTTCGGAACCAAATACAGCAACCCTGGTAACAAACTACATAATGGCGATCACCATTGATTTCAACAGGGAAATCGCTGGGAATACCGTAGGTTCAGGTTCATTGATAACCCCCGAGGTAAGAATGTTCTATAATCCGGAGCTTAAGGGTCATTTCATGTTCGTTCCGGGGGTTATTACGCTAATACTTATACTGATCTGTGCCCTGATGACTTCCGTGACGATTACCCGTGAAAAAGAGTTCGGAACAATGGAGGTCTTGCTTGTCTCGCCATTGAAGCCTGTCCAGATCATTCTCGGGAAGGTGATGCCATATTTTGTCCTTTCCCTGATAAATGTAATTGTGATACTTATTCTTTCGTGGTTTGTTTTCGGACTGCCGGTAAAGGGTAGTCTTGCCCTGCTTCTTGCCGAAAGTATGCTTTATATTCTCATGAGTCTTTCTCTCGGAATTCTGATATCTACGGTTTCAAAGACCATGCAGCAGGCTATTTTTATTTCGCTGATCGGACTGATGCTGCCCACTATCCTTCTTTCGGGATTTATTTTCCCGGTAGAGAACATGCCTGTAGTATATAGATGGCTCTGCACAATTATTCCACCAAGATATTTTATTATAATAATTAAAAACATCATGATAAAGGGAACCGGATTCTTCTATGTATGGAAAGAAACACTGGTACTTGTGGTGATGACTTTGATTTTTATAGGACTGAGCGTAAGGAATTTTAAGATAAGGCTGGAGTAGAAAGGGGTAAAGACGAAATCAGAAGCAGATGAGGACAATATTATATCTTATCAGAAAAGAGTTCATTCAGATCTTCCGGAATAAGTTTATCGGGAAGGCAATCTTTGCTGTTCCCATCGTTCAGATGCTAATACTTGTTCCGGCAGTTACTTTCGAAATCAGGAATGTCAGGATCTGCATTATCGACAGGGACATGACACCTGAGTCAAGAGGGTTGGTCGGAAGGCTTGAGGGCTCATCTTTTTTTAAGGTCAGTTATTCCACTTATTCCGAAGAGGAGGCAAATAAAATGCTTCACAGAGGAAAATGTGATCTCATACTCCAGTTCCCATCAGGGTTTGGTAAGGAAATAATGACCGGGAAACCGGGCAGGCTTCTTGCTTCAATAAATGCAATCAATGCCTCATCAGCACAACTGACCTGGGCTTATCTGAATGGTGTGATCCGCGATTACAACATGGATATTATCCGTGAAAATATAAATATGAATCCCGTGGCACTACCTCCGGTAATAAATGTTTCGAACAGGTACTGGTACAATGAAACGCTTAATTACAAGTATTATATGCTTCCCGGAATCCTGGTGATCCTTGTTACAGCCATCGGTTTCATCCTTGCAGGACTAAACATGGTAAGAGAGAAAGAGGTCGGGACAATTGAGCAGATCAACGTCACCCCTGTCAGACGTTATCATTTTGTAATTGCAAAAATGGTCCCTTTCCTGTTGATCGGTCTTCTTGATCTGGCAATCGGGTTGGTCCTTGGAAAGCTGGCTTTCAATATCCCCTTCGAGGGAAGCATTGCATTGCTGTTCCTCAGCGCGACCCTCTTTCTGGTGGCAGTTCTCGGGCTTGCACTTTTCATTTCAACTTTTTCATCTACACAGCAGCAATATATGTTTGTTGGCTTCTTCTGCATGATAATATTTATACTGATGAGCGGTGTATTCACGCCTCTTGAAAGCATGCCGGTATGGGCACAGAAGATTGATGCTATAAATCCGGTTGCATACCTTATGCGGATCAACAGGATGGTAATGCTTAAGGGCTCAACTATTCATGATATCAGCCACGATCTCTATGCGCTGATAATGATTGCTATTGCATCCACTGCACTTGCTGTAAACCGCTACAGGAAAACGACATAAAAGTTTTAAAGTCGAAAGTCCATATCACTTTATTCGGATAATTGCTTCAACCGGCCAGTGATCGGAAATAAATAGTTTCCTTTCCTTTTTTGTGATTGTGTTGTTTTCCAGAACTTTCATGCCGTTCCTGACGAAGATGTAATCTATTCTTCCAGAACCTGGTTTATCAGAAAATCCATTAAAGGTAAAAGCAGGTCCGCCAGGTTTTTTTTCTGAAATAAGATAACTATCGCTTAACAGAGGAATACTTTCTGCCGGACCGGTAAGGATGGCATATCCTCTGGCTGAAGGGAGCATATTAAAATCGCCGGTAATGATAAACGGGAAGCCGGAAGCAATACTATCGACTTTAAATAATAGCAACCTGGCACTCATTGTTCTTGCTGAATCGGAATCATGAGCAAAATGCGTATTAAAGAAATAAAAATGATCGTGACTTCTTTTATTTACCAGCTCAATCCAGGTAACAATCCTTGGCAATGAGGCCCCCCAGCCCTTTGAACCAGCCGAATCAGGCTTTCCTGACAGCCAGAAAGTCTTGGCTCTTGCCATATCAAATCTGTCTTTCCTGAAGAACAGAGGATTCATCTCTCCTTCCTTAATCCCATCACTTCTGCCAACGCCGACCGACATGTAATCCTTCAGATAAGTCTGGAGCACCTCATACTGGGTCAAAAGCACCTCCTGCATCCCCAGCACGTCAGGCTTTTCATTTTTAATGAAACTGCAGACCATAGATGCTCTTTTTGGCCAGGCATTGGAACTATCGAGGGGATTGTCATACCTGACATTCAGAGTCATCACTTTTATTTCATTTTTTCCTGATTTATGTGAACAACTCCAAAAAATCACAATAAATATCAGTGAAATACAGAATGGAAGCCGTTTCATCATCGTCTAATTTTATTCAAATATAATCATTATGATTTATATGCCTCTCTGAGGCAGGGTCAGTGAGAAAAAAGCTCATCCATGAATTATTTTTATCTTTGATCCCAAAGAATCCATGGAATAAAAAATAAATGCCAGATATCATTAAACTCCTTCCCGACTCTGTTGCTAACCAGATTGCAGCAGGCGAGGTCATCCAGCGGCCAGCTTCTGTTGTCAAGGAGCTTATGGAGAATGCAGTCGATGCAGGAGCGAAGAGTATCATCGTAATTATTAAAGATTCAGGCAAGACCATTATTCAGGTTGTTGACGACGGCGAGGGCATGTCGGAGACTGATGCAAGGCTCTCTTTTGAGCGCCATGCCACATCAAAAATATCAACTGCAAATGACCTCTTTGCTATCAGTACCAAGGGATTCCGGGGCGAAGCACTCGCATCAATAGCAGCAGTGGCAATGGTTGAACTGAAAACCCGGAAAGAAGAAAATGAGACCGGGACTGTAATAGTAATTAACGGATCAAAGGTCGAAAAGCAGGAACCATGCAGCTGCCCAAAGGGTTCATGTTTCTCAGTCAAAAACCTTTTTTACAATATCCCTGCGAGAAGAAAATTCCTGAAGTCGGATACGACCGAACTGAGGCATATAATAAATGAATTCCAGAAAATCGTTATTGCCCATACCGATATAAAGTTCTCCCTTTACCATAATGATACTGAAGTATATAACCTGCCTTCAGGGAATCACAGGCAGCGCATTATCGGCGTTTTCGGGAAACAGATTAACCAGGATCTCATAACCCTCGAAACTAAGACCAGCCTTATCTCCCTGACAGGTTTCATAGGGAAGCCAGAAGGTGCCCGGAGAACCTATGGCGAACAGTTTTTCTTTGTGAATAACCGCTTCATGAAACATCCTTACTTTCACAAAGCAGTCGCAGAAGCATATCAGAATATTCTCCCGGCAGATGCAATTCCGACATATTTTATCTTTATGGAAGCCGACCCCTCCTCGATCGATATAAACATCCATCCTACCAAAACAGAAATCAAGTTCGAGGACGAAAGGTCCATATGGCAGATACTCATGGCTTCAGTTCGGGAGGCACTTGGGCGGTTTAACATTGTCCCCTCTCTCGATTTTGAAAATGAAGCATTGATCGACATTCCTGTCCGGAGCTCTTCAGACACCCTTCCTCCTTCTCCTGAAATTGAAATAAATCCACGCTATAATCCATTCGACGGAGATGAACCCTCCATGAGCAAACCCGGTTTCATCGA
Source organism: Bacteroidales bacterium (assembly GCA_003152835.1). Taxonomy (GTDB): domain Bacteria; phylum Bacteroidota; class Bacteroidia; order Bacteroidales; family VadinHA17; genus LD21. Next base: position 5,075 of record PMBC01000090.1, read on the forward strand.
AAGATTTGAACGGGAAAACAACGCAAACTGGGAGAAACTCTATACTGCATTTGAGAAAGAAAATGAATCTCCTGAAAATGTCGAAAAAATCAGTGAGAGAGGAAGAAAATTTTTCCAGGTCAAAAACAAATATATAGTTTGCCCGGTCAGGTCAGGCCTTATGGTCATTGACCAGAAAAGGGCTCACGAAAGAGTCCTGTATGAGAAATTCCTTGAATGTCTCAGTAAAAATGATCCTGTAAGCCAGAGTGAATTATTCCCTGTAACTATGGAACTAAATCCGGCAGATATCCTGGTTTTAAAGGAGATTGAAGATGGAATAAGGCTGCTTGGATTCAATATTGTTTTCAAGGCTGAAAATAAAATATTAATAAAAGGACGCCCTTCAGAATTTATCTCAAATGATCCGGCAGAAATGCTCGGGTTAATAATAAATGAATTTAAATCCAGCCAATCCGATCCATCGTCCGGCGGAAAAGAGAAACTGGCTGCTGCATTGGCGGGAGCATCGGCAATACCTTATGGTAAAGTTCTGGATCAAAGTGAAATGGAGAATCTTTTTGATGTTCTCTTCGCTTGCTCCGCTCCAAATTATTCTCCCAAAGGCAAACCTGTGATAATGATCATCACACTGGACGATCTTGATAAAAAATTCAAATAGCCTTTTAATGACATATTGTCGGATTCATTCATAAATAATAGCTTTGGCCCGACAATTGATAGAAATGAAATCATTTAAAATCAACTGATGAACGGATACGGAAGAGGATTTGCAGGATTGACACCGGTGGTTAAGAATATCATCCTTATTAATGCCCTGATGTTTTTTGCCTATTGGGCAGGTACTAAATTCTTTAATCTGGACCTTAACTCGATACTTGGACTATATTTCCCGAAATCTGATAATTTCAAGCCTGTCCAGATTCTGAGCCATATGTTTATGCATGCCAATATCTGGCATATCTTCTTCAACATGTACGCACTTTTTATATTCGGTATCATGCTTGAAAATGTCTGGGGTCCAAAACGATTCCTGATTTTTTACCTGGTATGCGGATTTGGTGCGGCTCTCGTTCATGAATCTGTGATTGCATACGAATACAGCAAGATTGCACGTACCCTCACTCCTGAAAATCTTCAGCTCGTGCTGAAGGAAGGATCGGCTTACTGGAGGGAAGGAAAAGTGTTTCAGGATACTGCAATGAAGGATCTTCAGGTCCTGCTGAACATACCGACCGTGGGAGCGTCAGGTGCAATTTTTGGAGTACTGCTTGCTTTCGGCATGCTCTTCCCGAATACACAGCTGATGATCATTTTCCCACCGATTCCTATAAAAGCAAAGTATTTTGTACTTGCCTATGGCGGAATTGAACTCATCCTGGCAATAACCCAGCCCGGAAGCACTATCGCACATGCTGCACATGTAGGAGGTATGCTCTTCGGCTATATCCTTATCAAGTACTGGCAAAAAACAACGACAACACTTTACTGATGGGACTGCTTGATGATATAAAATCTTCATTCAGTAAAGGGAGCAGCGTTACAAAGCTCATTTATATCAACGCTTCTGTCTTTCTATTAATATCCGTTACTTTAATTCTGGGATACCTCCTGAATAACCAGGTTATCCCTTCAAAAACGCTTGACCTGCTGACTGTCCCGGCTTCACTGAAATCACTTGCCAGCAAACCATGGACCCTCATCACCTACATGTTTACCCATAAGGATATCTGGCATATCCTCTTCAATATGCTGTGGCTCTACTGGTTTGGCATTATTTTCCTTGAGTATCTCGACCAGAGGAAGCTTGTTTCGGTTTACCTTCTCGGTGGGCTCTGCGGGGCTGCAGTATATATCCTGGGCTTCAATATTTTCCCGGCTTTCAAGGGAGTGATTGATGAATCGGTTGCCATGGGAGCATCAGCATCAGTGATGGCTGTGGTTGTAGCAATTGCAGCTTATGTACCTGATTATACCGTTCATCTCTTCCTTCTGGGGAAGATAAAGATAAAATATCTGGCACTGGCGATTTTTGTGCTGACGTCAATAATGGATTTTTCTGTTAATTCAGGAGGGAAACTGGCACATATCGGAGGAGCTCTTTTCGGATATCTTTATACACTGAATCTTAAAAGAGGAAATGATCTCGGGAAAGGCATCAATAAAATTATAGATTTCTTTGCTACTCTTTTCAAGCCCCGTAAAAAGCTTAAAGTCACATATAAAAAACCTGCTTCGGATTACGATTACAATAAAACTAAATCTGAGAATCAGGAAAAGATCAACCGGATACTGGATAAGATCTCCAAAGGAGGATATGAAAGCCTTTCAAAAGAGGAGAAAGACACACTTTTCAAAGAGAGCCAGAAGAAAAACTGATCATTGAAAAAAATTGTATATAGAGCCATGCTGGCTGTAAACATATTATTTGCAGCATCTCTTCTTTTGTCATATCTCGCAGTAAATATAAGCCCCGAAAAATTTGCACTTCCAGCTTTTTTCGGCCTTGCTTACCCCTATCTTCTTCTTGTAAATATTCTCATGGCACTGACGTGGGCTGTTCTGTTGAAATTTGAAGCGCTGATTTCAGTTGTTGTTATAGCCCTTGGGATAACCCACCTCACCAATTATCTGAAAATCGGCAAGTCAACGGGGAAAAAGGAAGGGACATTTAAGGTAATGAGCTACAACCTGCGTCTTTTCAATAATTTCGAGAGTCAGAACATCAGTTCCGAGAAGAAGGTGCTTGCATTTCTGAAAGGGCAGAAACCTGATATCCTATGCCTTCAGGAGTTCTATATAAATGGAGATCCGGTACTGAAGGATTCTTCTTTCAAAAGTTCATTGGGCGGAGGTTATTATTCGCACATGAAAATGATCGGAAGCGGTCAAAACCATTATTACGGAATTGCAACATACAGCAGGTACCCGATTGTCGGCAGGGGTGAGATAAACCATCAGGGATCCTCCAGCCTTTCAATTTACACCGACATTGTTATCAAAAAAGACACCTTCAGGATCTTTAACAATCATTTGCAATCTTTCCGGCTGCGTAGTATTGAAAAATCATTTCTTGAGGAGATGACGACACCAGACGAGAAAGAGACCCTCGATGAGATTAAAAGTCTGTCAGTCAGCCTGAAAAAAGGATTTATCAGGAGAGCCAAACAGGCTCAGACCGTGAAGGAAAAGGTAAATTCATCGCCTTATCCAGTGATTGTTGCCGGCGATTTCAATGATACGCCTGTATCATATTCTTATAGGCGAATCAGGAAGGGACTGAATGATTCATTTGTAAGCTCAGGATACGGGGCCGGTTTCACATACAAGGGAAACTACCCGCCAAACAGGATTGATTATATTCTTTTTGACAATTCGCTCGATTGCAGGGTTTTTAATATAATAAGGGTCAGATACTCTGACCATTATCCCATAGCGGCATATTTCATTAAGAAGCCTTAAAAGGGCAGCTTTCTGAAATCAACATTTCCGCCGCTGATTATCAAACCGGTTTTTTTACCCTTGAAAAACTCCGGATTCTCTTTCACAATTGCAAGAACGGTTGCCGAGGATGGCTCAATAACTATCTTCATCCTCTCCCACACTAAAAGCATGCATTCAATAATCGTTTCCTCGCGTGCGGTAAAAATATCATCGACATTATTTCTGATTATTGTAAAGGTAAGCTCGCTGAGTGATGTAAGAAGCCCGTCGGCTATTGTCGCAGGATTTATAGACGGAATAATCCTGCCTGTTCTGAATGATTCTCTTGCATCGCTTGCATTGAGAGGTTCAGCGCCAATAACTTTTATTTTATCATTGATGCTTTTTATGGAAATTGATGTCCCGCTCATTAGTCCACCCCCACCTATCGGTGCAGCAACAATTTCAAGATCCGGCATCTCATTCAGCAATTCCAGCGATGCTGTGCCCTGACCGCAGATAACATTAAAGTTGTCGTAGGAATGAACCAGCGTTGCATCGGTTCTGTCAATTATTTTTTGCGCTGTCTCCTCCCGCGCCTGAAGTGTTGGTTTGCAGAATGTTATTTCTGCACCGTATCCCCTCACTGCATTTTTCTTAACCTCAGGTGCGTTTTCAGGCATCACAATGAAGGCCTTGACGCCGTTCATCCGCGCTGCCAGGGAAAGAGCCGCTGCGTGATTTCCTGATGAATGAGTGACCACTCCTCTCTGTTTCTGATCTTCGTTCAGGGAAAGAATGGCATTTGTCGCTCCCCGGAATTTGAATGCTCCCACCTTCTGGAAATTCTCGCATTTAAAGAACATCTCGCAGCCGAATAATTTGTTCAGCTGTTGAGAGGTTAAAACTGGGGTCTGATGAATAAATGGTTTTATCCTGGAATGGGCGGACTGGATATCAGAGAGGGATGGGAGATTCATTTTTTATAAAATTTTTAGCATACCAAATTAACAAAAAAAAGCTGCCCTTAATGAGCAGCTTTTTAATATTATTATAATCAACTATTAACCAAAAATACTGAATGCTACAGTCACACCTGCCATTACAACGGCAACCATTGACATAAGCTTTATCAGGATATTCATTGAGGGACCGCATGTATCTTTAAACGGGTCACCAACGGTATCGCCAACGATACTGGCTTTGTGGCATTCGCTTTTCTTGCCTCCATAATTGCCTCTTTCTATGTATTTCTTGGCATTATCCCATGCACCACCGGCATTATTCAACATGCTGGCGAGAGTGAAGCCCGTTGTCATTCCTCCCATAAGCAGACCAACAACACCGGGGACTCCAAAAATAATTCCTGTTACAACCGGAACTATTATAGCCATAAGGGCTGGAACTACCATTTCTTTCTGAGCTCCTTTGGTTGCAATTGCAACACATTTTGCATATTCCGGTTTCCCGGTTCCTTCCATGATGCCCGGAATTTCCTTGAACTGGCGTCTTACCTCATCAACCATTCGACTTGCATTCCTTCCGACTGCTTTCATAGCCATTGCGACAAACACGAAACACATCATGGCGCCAATGAAAAGACCGGCCAGTAGTATCGGGTTGAATAATGAAAGGTTATATGCTGATACAAAATCTTTGATGCCTGCGTCAGTAACCAGTATTGCATGCTGTCCGGCCTGAACAATAGCAGGGGCATGGCTCTTATAAAATAATACGTCACCAATCTGTTTATACCCATCAACACTTTTGTCAGCGAGCCTGCCAAGCCACAGTTTTATTTCTTCCATATATGCTGCAACCAGAGCAAGTGCCGTAAGAGCTGCTGAACCAATGGCAAAACCTTTACCTGTGGCAGCGGTTGTATTTCCGAGCCCGTCAAGAGCATCGGTTCTTTCCCTGACTTCTTTGGGAAGTTCAGACATCTCAGCATTTCCGCCTGCGTTATCGGCAATTGGTCCGAAAGCATCAGTAGCAAGGGTAATTCCAAGAGTGGAAAGCATTCCAACTGCTGCAAAGCCAACGCCGTAAATACCTGTAGCAAAATTGTGGAATCCACCAGCAAAACCGTATGCAGCAATAATACCTGCAACAATTGTAAGAACCGGAACCCATGTCGAGAACATCCCGACAGCCATACCTTCAATAATTACTGTTGCAGGTCCCTGCTGGGATTGTTTTGCAATACCTTGTGTAGGACTGTATCCGTCTGATGTAAAATATTCAGTGGCCTGACCGATAATAACACCGGCAACAAGACCTGAAACTGCGGCACCGAATACACCCCAGGTTATCCAGTTTGCCCAGGCCATAACTGCAAGCACAACAAGAATGAGAGCAGAGCTGCCTCCGGTGCCAAGAAGAAGAGCGCGAAGAAGAGTCTTTGGAGATGCATCCTCTTTGGTCCTTACCATATAAATACCTGCTATTGAAAGCAATATGCCGATTGCCGAAACCAGCATTGGAGCTATGATGGCTTTTATCTGATAATCACCCTGCCCGACTATTACCGGCAGTGCGGCACCAAGAGCTGCGGTTGAAAGGATTGATCCTGCATATGATTCATATAAGTCTGCACCCATACCGGCTACGTCGCCAACATTGTCACCAACGTTATCTGCAATTGTTGCAGGGTTGCGCGGGTCATCTTCAGGTATGCCTGCTTCAAGTTTGCCAACAAGGTCAGCACCTACGTCAGCTGCTTTTGTAAAGATACCGCCGCCGACACGGGCAAAAAGAGCCTGTGTTGATGCACCCATACCGAAGGTGATCATAGTTGCAGTTATCTCAACAAATGCCTGGTGCTGGTCAATTCCCTTCTGGACAAATGTAAGACCCAGCCAGTGGAGACCCGTTGCCATGTGCTCAGGTGTAAAAATAACCTTTGTAAGCAGGAGGAACCAGAGGGCGATGTCCAGCAGTCCAAATCCCACAACAACAAGGCCCATAACGGCACCGCTCCTGAGAGCGATCTTTAAGCCTTGATTCAGGGATTTTGAAGAGCCTTCTGCAGTCCTGTTCGATGCCCATGTTGCAGTATTCATTCCCAGGTAACCGCAAAGCCCTGAGAAAAATCCTCCGGTGAGGAAGGCAACCGGAACAAATGGGTTCTGTACTCCCATAAAAGCCAGGATGGCCAGCAAAACCGCAAGAACGATGAATACCTTTGTAACTACTGTGTACTGGCTTTTCAGGTAGGCCATTGCGCCTTCCCTGACATACATTGCAATCTCCTGCATTTTTTCTGAACCCGGATCTTGCTTCTTCATACCCTTAAAGAAGATCCAGGCGAACAGTAATGCAGTTAGTGCTGAAATTGGAACAATCCAAAATAAACTACTGATCATGATATCTGTTTTTAATTATAAATTAGATGGTTTTGAAAATCAAAAAATTTTGCCGGTACAAAACTAAATTAGTTTTTTATTAATGCAAATGAAAAAACGAAATTCTTGGATCAGGATTTATTGAATATTCAAAATGTGATCACAATCAAATATAATCCCGGATATCATTAAAAGCAGACCCCGGTGATTCAAAACATGAAGAAATTTTCTTTATATCTCTCTGAAAAACTCGTAATTAATATCCTCCAGCTGCTTCATATTAGGGTATGGATAAAATGCCATTTCATCTTTCGACCCAACATAAAACCCTGTTTCAATGGTCCTGTAAAGGAGAGTACCTGAGAAGATTCTTTGTACGGTCTTCATATGCTTTTCATATTCCCCCCTTAATATCTCCAGGCAGTCCCTTAAGTGTCCTACATTTGAATATGGCAGGTGTTCAGCTGACCCGGAAAGCGGATTTGTTGCCAGTTCTCCCAGCTTCAGCTCAACAAAGAATAGTTTAGGCAGAACAATCGGTATCGAATTGTCCGTGAGCCTTTTAAGAAAGACTGAAGGGGGCAGACCACTTGCTACAAGAGGTGTTACCGGACACAGTTCCTGGTACAGGTGAAGGGCCTTTTGAGATTCCTGCGATTTATCATATGGCGCCTTTTTTAATTCCAGCACACATCCATGATCAGTCGTAAGGTAAAGACTCTTCAGAGCTGAGGTTGGAATTGTCTCAAGAACTCTGTACACAGAAAGATAAACAGAGCTTTTAGGACTGCCATCTTCTTTTGCAACACATCTTTTGTTGAGGCTCTCCAGATCAATGACCTTCTCAATTTGCGACATATCGACTTCAAAAAAAATCGTCTGGCCTTTGTTTCTTTTCTTGGTCCCGGTCGACAGGTACATGCCAAAACCTTGCGGGGGAAGCATAGAAGCCACAAGTGCTTCTGGGGTGCAGGTTAAATAGATGTATTTACTCATGGGTTTATAGTTTTAATAAACAATGATCTACCAAAAAAAATGATATTACAAAGAACTCAATATATAATCCTTATCAAATTTAAACTTCTTTTCACAACAATTCAAGATTCACACTGGTTTTCATTCTTAATTTCCGGTACAGTTACTTAAAAAATAACTGTTACTTTATTACATTTGCCTGGGTATTAATTTGAATCCGATTTCAAACTAAAACAAGCCATGAGTAATTTTTTTGATGATAAGATATCCGATAGACTTGGTGGTCTCAACTTCGGGAAATCAACTGTCATTTATAAATTCGAACTTATCAAAAGGGCAAAGGCAGCAGCAAAACTCGCTCACCCCGATATCAGGCTTATCGATATGGGAGTCGGGGAACCCGACTGGCCGGCCGATGAGCTTGTTGTAAAGTCGTTGGCCGAGGAGGCAGGCAAACCTGGCAACAGGTGGTACGCCGATAACGGGATCCCTGAATTCCAGGTTGCTGCAGCAGGTTATCTTGAAAAAGTCTACGGACTGAAAGGTATAAACCCCTCAGAACAAATTATTCATGGCATTGGATCCAAACCTGTGCTCGCCATGCTTCCGGTATGTTTCATTAACCCCGGTGATGTCCTTCTTACGACAGTCCCGGGGTATCCTGTAACAGCAACATATACAAAGTATCTGGGAGGTGAAGTATATAACCTTCCATTGCTTGAATCAAATTCTTTTCTGCCCGACCTGCAATCAGTTCCCAAACCGGTTCTGAATAAGGCAAAGCTCCTTTACCTTAATTATCCAAATAATCCAACCGGAGCTGTTGCCACTAAAGAGTTCTTCAGAGAAGTGGCTGATTTTGCTATGAAAAATAATATTGTGGTTGTTCATGATGCAGCATACGCCGGTTTGACCTATGACGGTTATAAACCATTGAGTTTCCTTTCAGTTGAGGGAGCCATGGAAGTAGGTCTTGAAGTCCATTCACTTTCAAAAGCCTTCAATATGACAGGATGGAGGATCGGGTTTGTATGTGGAAACAGCAAGGCTGTAAGTGCATATGCCACAGTTAAGGACAACACCGATTCAGGACAGTTCAGAGCTATCCAGAAAGCGGGCATCCAGGCATTGAAACATCCTGAAATTACTGAACGAACCATAGAAAAATATTCCAGGAAATTCAACCTTCTTGTTGATGCACTTAATGAGGCAGGTTTCGCGGCAAGGAAACCTAAAGGCTCTTTTTATTGCTATGTGAAAGCGCCTGCAGGCACTGAAGACGGGAAAATATTTAAAACAGCGTCTGAATTCTCAGACTTCCTCATCCGGGAATCATTGATCTCAACTGTACCATGGGATGATGCCGGCAAATATGTCCGGTTTTCTGTCACTTTTGAAGCCGACTCTGTTTTGCAGGAAAAAGAGGTAATAAATGAGATGAAATCCAGAATGCTGAAGCTGAAGCTGAAATTCTGATCATTCCTGTTTTAAACACTCAATAAAGGATCACTCAAATGCCAAAAATATCAGCGGTAATCATAGCATTCAATGAGGAGCAATATATTGAAAAATGTCTGGTCTCATTGGAAGATGTTGCTGATGAGATTGTTGTAGTTGATTCATTTTCGACGGATCGTACAGAAGATATTTGCGGCAAATTTAATGTCAGATTCAATAAACATAAATTTGAAGGCTACGTGGAACAAAAGAATTATGCTTTGTCGCTGGCTGCTTTTCCTTATGTTCTGTCGCTTGATGCTGATGAGGCTCTGAGTGATGAATTAAAGAAATCTATCCTGAAAATAAAAGACAATTTTATATATGACGGATATATTTTAAATCGTTTTAATAATTACTGTGGAAAGTGGATAAGACATTCCAGATGGTACCCCGACAAACATCTTAGACTTTTTAATTCGACCAAAGGTAAATGGACGGGCCCGAACCCGCACGACAGGTTTAAAATGAATCCCGGCAGTAAAGTGACGAGGCTGAAAGGTGATATCTATCACTGGTATTATGCATCTATGGAGGAGCATTGGGATAAGGTTAACCTGTTCTCAACAATAAGCGCAAATGAATATTTTAAAGCCGGCAGGAAATCAGGGCCGCTTACCGCTCATGTACATATGGTGTGGAGCTTTTTCAGATCTTATATACTGAATGCAGGATTCCTGGATGGTTATCTTGGCTATACGGGATGTTTAATCACTGCAATGTCAAGTTTTCTCAAGTATTCAAAGCTCAGGAGACTATATAACCAGTCAGAAAAATCAGGATGAAACAAGAGATGAATTTTGAAGATGATATAAGAAACTCATTAAAAACTCTAAGGGATGGAGGAGTAATTCTATATCCCACTGACACGATATGGGGACTTGGGTGCGATGCAACAAATCAGGCGGCGGTTGAAAAAATCTTCAGGATAAAATCGAGATGTGAAGGCAGGAGCCTGATTGTTCTCGTTGATGGTGATGCCATGCTTGAAAGATATGTAAGGGATATTCCCGAAATAGTTTTTGAGCTCACTTCTGTCTCGGATACCCCGATAACAATCGTTTATCCTGAAGGAAAAAACCTTGCGCCGGGCGTCTGTAACGAGGACGGTTCAATAGGAATAAGGATTTGCAGTGAACCATTCTGCAATGAGCTGATCACGAGATTCCGCAGGCCTATAATCTCAACTTCAGCGAATATCAGCGGAAAGCCATCCCCTTCAAATTTCGGCGAGATAGAGGATGAGATAATAAAATCTGCCGGTTATGTTGTGACATACCGGCAGGAAGACTATCGGAAGAATAAACCCTCGTCTGTAATTAAAATCGATAAAAACGGAGCCTTTAAGATTATCCGGATGTGACCTAATTCATCGATCTCACATGTCCCGAACCTGAAGCTCTTGCATCAATCTTCGGATTACCATAGTAACTGACATTGCCACTTCCGGAGATGCTGGCTTTCAGAGAATCACCGGCCCTGCAGGTACAGTTGCCGCTTCCCGAAACATGTACTTCGAGATGATCAATTTCCATTGATTCACCCTTGTAATTGCCCGATCCGCTGATTGAAATGCTCCCTCTGTCGGCTTTACCTGCCGCGTCTATGTAAATATTCCCGGAACCTGAAATACCACATTCCAGGTTATCTGCCTCCAATTCTGTAGTTGTCAGTTTCCCGCTGCCGCTTACACTAAGATTCAGGTTATCAGCACCTTTTATCGGATCAAGTATTTCAGCATTACCCGATCCGGAGACACCCAGACTATTAAGTTCCGGCATGGTGATATAAACATGCACCTTTTCATTAAAGTTAAAGTTGAAGCGCCAGTTTTCCTGCTTTATTACAAGCCTGTCGCCTGACACTTCAGTAATTACTTCCTTAAGATCACTCTTATCACCTTCAATAACCACGCTGAATTCCGGACCTATTTTAATTTTCAGGTCACCTGAAATCCCGAAGCTGACTTTTGTAAACCCTTTTACATCCCTGGTTTCCTTTTCCTGACCTGATGCAATGCTGCTCAGAATGGCAACCACAAACAATAATGATGCTACCTTTTTCATTATGATTTTATTAAGGTTAGAATTAATTTCTAATAAAGACAGCGATTTAAGAAAAGTGTTGCACGAATGCAGTATTAATTAATCTCCGTCAATCCATCAGGGAGATCCATTTCAATAAGCTTTTTCCTCTTATCAACAGATATGATAAGATCCTTGTGAAAGGGGACCAGTAATTCTTTTCCTTCTGCAGTTTTTAATACCAGCAGTATTTGTCCCGGATTTTCAATGATATCGTCTACTGTTCCAAGCAATCTGTCTCCTGGGAGAAATACAGAAAAACCGGTGAGACCAGTGGATTTAAATTCCGGGTGTTTGCCTTTTACGGCCGAAGTCAGAAATACTTTGCAGCCTATGAACTCATTAATTTTTTCTACTGAATCGTACCCGTCGAATTTTAGTCTGAGGATGTCAGCTCCTGTGCTCTCCGATTCTGATATAAAAAAAGGAACCGGTTTCCCATCTGTTTCAATGAAAACCGATTCCATTTCGGGTATCTTTTCTATGAAAGCTTCTTCAAGCTTAACTATTATGGTGCCATTGAAGCCGTGAGCTTTTAAAATACGTCCAAGTAATATGTGGGCATCGTATGACAACGGATCGCTGATCCTTTAAACCCGGAATTATTCCTGCGGTTTCTCTTCTGCAGCTGGTTCCTGTGCTTCACCGGCAACAGGTGCTTCAGAAGTCTCAGCGGNNGCTTTATCTGCTACTGCTTCGGCTTTATCTGCTGCTTCGGCTTTTGCAGCTAAATCTGCCTGTTTCTTGGCAAGCCGGGCGGCTCTTGCTTCGTTGACCTTTTTCTCTGCAGCCAGTTTACTTACCAGTTCCTCATCCCTCGATTTCTCAAGGCCTGATTTCTTGGATTCAATTTTTTCTTCATTCTGCTTCATCCACTCATCAAAACGTTTCGTGGCTTCAGCTTCATCAAAAGCACCCTTCTTTACACCCTCAAGAAGATGCTTCTTTATAAGAATACCTTTGTAAGACAGGATAGCCCTGCATGTTTCAGTGGGCACTGCGCCATTTTGCAGCCAACCCAGAGCCTTATCGAAATCGAGTTCGATTGTGGCGGGGTCGGTGAGCGGATTATATTTTCCGATCAATTCAATGTATCTGCC
>PMBC01000150.1:0-718 GCA_003152835.1 Bacteroidales bacterium
GAGACACAATCGGTTGAATTTTACAACGGCATTATCGTTCCCGGATTCGTGAACTGCCATTGCCATCTCGAGCTGTCACATCTTAAGGGTGCCATTGCAGAAGGGATGGGACTGAGTGATTTCATTATGAATGTCCGAACCCTGCGTAATTATGATCAGAAGGAAATTATCACAGCAGCGAAGAAGGAAGATGATGATCTTTTCAGGGAAGGGGTGTCGCTGTGTGCAGATATATGCAATACGCCTGCGACTTTCGATATTAAAAAAAGAAGCAGTATCCGCTATATAAGTTTCGGGGAGGTTTTCGGCATAGACCCGGACAAGGCAGGCAAAAGAATGGATGAGGTGATGCTGCTCGCCAAAGCGGCAGAAGATGCAGGGCTTAAACTGTATCCTGTTCCTCATTCGGCATACTCGGTCTCGCTGCCACTCTTCAGGATGCTCAGGGAGAAGAGCTCCGGCAACCGGGTGACGTCGGTCCATTTCATGGAATCAGAAAGCGAAGCGATTTTTCTGAAGGATCATTCAGGCCCGATGAGGAGATCGTATGCAGATTCCGGGTTGCTGCCGGCATCGCTTCAGATGCCAAAAAACCATGTCAGGGCTATCATGGATGAAGTCACTCCTTCGGGGAACCTCATCCTGGTTCATAACACTTATGCAGACAGGAATACGGTTTCTGAAGTAAAAAAGAGAGGGAATACATACTGGTGTCTTT
>PMBC01000150.1:752-2966 GCA_003152835.1 Bacteroidales bacterium
AAGCTGGAAGAGCTCATCCGGTGGGCGACAATCAACGGGGCTGAAGCTCTGGGTGAAGGAGATGGGTTCGGGACGATAGAACCGGGGAAAAGGCCGGGGCTGATTCTGCTGCAAGATTTAGACCTGGTAAATCTCAGGCTGCTGGAGGAGACGACGGTGAGGAGGTTGATATGACCCCCGGCCTATCACGCTTCGCGTGACAGGCCCGCCCCCTGAAGGGGGCCTAATTCGGTAATCGTTGTTTGGATTTTGTAAATAACAGAATCAATCTGAAATAATACATCGTGGTTAGGGAAACGTAGTATTCTTAATCCGTATCTCTCAAGTTCACTAGTTCGGTTTAGGTCGTACTCAATTGCCGCTTTGTCATCATGTATTTCTCCATCGATTTCAATTACGAGCTTTAACTCATGATTATAAAAATCAACAATAAAGATATATATTGGATGTTGCCTTCTGAATTTTACATTAAATAATTCTCTGTTTTTCAGTTTTTTCCATAGGATTAATTCAGCTCGGGTCATATTCTTTCTTAATGCAGCAGCAGCAGCAAATGTCTTAGAATTTGCTCCGTAGAACATACTTCTATCTATTACCCGTAAATTCAATTTTTTAAATGCAGCGCAACATCAAATATACAATTTTAAATCGAACAACTGAGTTAGGCCCCATTTAGGGGGCAGGCCACCGCGAAGCGGGGGACGGGGGCTACCTGAACAAAATGATATTATATATGTTAAATTTGATCCGTATTTATAATTGGTATGTCAACTTTCCTGTTTGATGAAATAATCTTCGGTCCGGTGAAGAGCCGGCGCCTGGGAGTATCCCTCGGCATAAACCTTTTGCCGGTGAACAGGAAAGTATGCAACTTCAATTGTATATACTGCGAATGCGGATGGACAACAAAAGGAGATGCAAAAGGAGAAAAGCTACCCTCACGGAAAGCCGTTTATGATGNNGGGAACGGAGAGCCCACCATGCATCCGGAGTTCCCCGGGATTATTGACGACAGCATTTTACTGCGGGACAAATATTTCCCTGATGCAAAAATTACTGTGCTCTCCAACTCGACTGCCATTACGAACCCCGCCATTAAAAACGCTCTTCTGAAAGCCGACTCAAACATCCTGAAGCTTGATTCCGCCCTTGATGAAACGATCAGGATACATAACCAGCCCAATATGAATATCCGGGCTGATGAGCTTATAAAAAACCTTCAGCAGTTCAATGGCAGGCTAATAATACAGACACTCTTCCTGCGCGGGACATTCAATGGCAGGAAGATTGACAACACCACTCCTGAAGAGATCGGGGCATGGCTTAAAGCCATAGAAAAGATAAAGCCGGAAGAGGTGATGATATATACAATTTCACGCGATACACCAGAGGGAGGAGATCTGAAGAAAGTCCCCNNTCAGGCTGATCCTGATGAAAAACCGGAATATACTTATTTGTCCTCTTGAATGGGGACTGGGACATGCGGCGCGCATGATCCCTCTTGCAGTGAAACTGGGAGAGAGGGGTAACAATATCTTCATCGGATCCGGAGAGGAGCATCTTGCACTATTCCGCAATGAGCTGCCCGGGCTCACATATATAAGCTTTCCGGGCTTCAGACCGGGTTATTCAAGGCATTTACCGTCGTGGCTGGTGATGCTCTTCAAGATACCGGCACTTGTTTACCATATCATCCGCGAACATTCGGAACTAAAAAAAATAGTCCGCGATAACTCAATAGATATTGTCATCAGTGATAACCGGTTCGGTCTCTGGAACAGAAAGGTAACAACGGTATATGTGACCCATATGCTGCGGGTACCATTTCCAAAGCCATTCCGATTTGCCGAGATCATCGGCATACTGATTCACAGGGCGATAATCAGGAAATATGATCTATGCTTCATTCCGGATCTGCCGGGAGAAACAAATGTCTCAGGCAGACTGTCGCATGGTTTCAGGCTGCCGTCAAACGCCAGGTTTATTGGTCTGCTTTCGAGATTCTCAGTCACCCTTCCGGCAGGAGACTATTCGTTCGGATACCGCCATAACACGGTAATATTATCAGGCCCGGAGCCCCAGCGCGGGATACTAAAGCTAAAACTCGAGAGCCTCTTAAGGGCCCGGGAGCCGGCAACAATATTCCTGGGAGGCAGGCCAGGCAAGGGTAACGAAATGACCCGGACGGGCAACATCATTTATTATGAACACCTC
>PMBC01000150.1:3022-3220 GCA_003152835.1 Bacteroidales bacterium
AAGATCGGCACAATAACTCTTGCTTCAGCAAAAGCAACATTCAACGGGAAGGAGATGATTGAGCAGAGCGGAATACTTCTTGAAGAAGCGATAAAGGCTTTGTCAGAATATCGAGAGCAATAAAGCCGTAGCGACGAACCCGAGAAAAAAGCCATACCAGGCTTCATCTGGTGTATGGGAATTTAGCAATAACCTTGA
>PMBC01000102.1 GCA_003152835.1 Bacteroidales bacterium
TCCCATTTACGGGTGAAATGTTTATTCAGGGTCTTGTCGGTAAAAACGCCGGTTGGACATACCTCAACAAGATTACCGCTGAATTCATTTTCAAGGGTACCATCTTCATGCCGGCCGAAATAAACATTATTATGAGAAGCGAAAACATTTAAATCCTTTCCTCCGGCATAATCCCTGTAGAACCTGACACACCTGTAGCATTGGATACAGCGGTTCATTTCATGGTTCAGGAATGGCCCAAGGTGCTGGTTATTATAAGTTCTTTTTTTGAAATCAAACCGCCTGTAATTATGTCCTGTCATCACAGTCATATCCTGTAAATGACATTCACCTCCTTCGTCGCAGACCGGACAATCGTGAGGATGATTGGTCATAAGGCTTTCAATAACAGCAGCACGGAATGCTTTTGCTTCAGGATCTTCAATTGAGACGATCAGCCCTTCGGTTACAGGTTCCATGCATGACATTACAATTCGGCCCCTGCTGTCGTCCTGATCCTTGAATTTTTTAACAGCACAAAGCCGGCAGGCACCTACAGAACCAAGAGCCGGATGAAAACAGAAATGAGGAATATCCAGCCCGAGCGCAAGGCAGGTCTCCAGAAGATTCTTCTTCGGTGTAACTTCATAATATTTGCCGTCTATCCGGATCTTAGTCATACTTACCTCCAGGGACATTTTTTTTCATCAATATGCCTTACAAAGTCCTCGTAAAAATAATTCAGTCCGCTTTGCAAAGGTTCTGCAGCTCCGGGAGCATGGGCACAGAAAGTATTCCCGGGACCAAGGTATTTTGTATGAAACTTCAGCACATCAAGATATTCCATCTTGCCCGTTCCTTCCTCGATTGATGAGAGTATCTTTTCAACCCAGGGAAGCCCTTCACGGCACGGTGTACACCAACCGCAGCTCTCAAGTGCAAAGAATTTTTCAATGTTATGGATAAATGCGACAGGACATGTTTTATCATCAAAAATAATCATAGTTCCTGTTCCCATCCTGCTTCCGGCAGCAGCCACAGTCGAAAAATCCATTTTTACATCGAGGTGTTTTTCTGTCAGAAAGTCGGTAGATACTCCACCGGGTAATGCACCTCTGAACTTGTATCCATCTGCCATTCCGCCTGCATATTCTTCGAGCAATTCACGAACGGTTATTCCGAGTGGTAATTCCCATACTCCTGGCTTTTTTACTCTGCCGCTTACTCCAAAAAGTTTTGTTCCTCCTGTCCCTGTAAGGCTTAAGCTCTTAAACCAATCGGCTCCATTTTCGACAATATGCGGTATACACGAAAGAGTCTCTACATTATTTACAACTGTCGGTTTACCAAATAAACCGCTGATTGCAGGAAATGGCGGCTTCGTGCGTGGTATCCCCCTTTTCCCTTCAAGTGAATTAAGCAATGCTGTTTCTTCTCCGCAGATATATCTGCCGGCACTTGAATGGACATACAGGTCAAGATCAAAACCAGAACCAAGAATATTCTTCCCTAGATAACCTGCTTCATAAGCTTCATTGATTGCTTTGCGGAGTTCAGCTTCAGCTTTCTTATAAGCCCAGCGAATAAAAATATAAGCTTTTTCAGCCTGTATCGCATATGCTGTGATTATCATTCCTGCAATGAGCTGGTGCGGATTGCCTTCCAGTAGATACCGGTCCTTAAAAGTTCCCGGTTCCATTTCGTCTGCATTGCAAACCAGGTATTTAGGCTTAGCGCTTTCATCATCCATTGGAACAAGGCTCCATTTCACCCCGGTAGGGAAACCTGCGCCACCTCTTCCCAGAAGGTTTGATGCCTTGACCAGACTGGTCACTTCAGCGGGTTTCATTTCTTTGAAAGCCTTGTGCATGCCGTTATAACCACCTTCTTGAAGGTAATCTTTCAGATTAAGTGGGGGAGAGCCCGGTTTGATATGTTTTGTAAGTGGTCTTTCCATCCTGAGGTTAATTGTAACTGGCAAGCAATTCTTCGACTTTCCCGACTGTCAGATTATTGTAATGATCGTCATTTATCATTATAGCAGGTGCATGATCGCAGTCACCGAGACATGAAATAGGGAGCAGGGTAAAGCGTCCGTCAGAGGTGGTTTCTCCGAAGGCTATCCCCAGTTTCTTTGATATATACTCATATATGGATCCGTACCCCATAATCATGCAACTAACACTGTCACAGATAAGTATCACATTTCTGCCTATAGGTTTACGATAAATGCGGCTGTAAAATGTTGCAACTCCGTCCACCTCCTCATTTGATATTTCCAGTATTTGTGCAATGTCCTTCACTGACTCATCAGACACCCATCCGCGGTGATGCTGTACGATTTTTAAAGCATCGATACATGCCACTGCCGGGTATGGGTATTGTTTAACCTCTTCCAGTATCTCCTTTTTTTCTTCTTCAGTAAGCATTGCAGTTATATACTTATTTCTGATTCAATTAGTTATCTGTCAAGATCAGCCAGTACAAAATCCATTGCACCCAGAATTGCAATCAGATCAGGGATCGTGTATCCCTTGCTGATAAATGGCAGCATCTGCATATGAGGGAAAGACGGGGTTCGTATCCGTGACCTGTATGATGATGTGCTTCCGTCGCTTATCAGGTAATAACCATTGCTCCCTTTTGCTGCCTCAATCGGAACCATTGCCTCACCAGCAGGTATGACAGGGCCCCACGATACGCCCACAAAATGAGTAATGAGGGTCTCAATATCTGTCATGGTTTTATCTTTTCTGGGAGGAATTGCAAGAGGGTTGTCAGATTTATAATGCCCTGAAGGCATATTGTCAATACATTGCTGAATGATCCTCAGGCTTTGACGCATCTCCTGCATACGCACGAGCGCCCGGTCATAGCAGTCACCATTCTTACCCAGCGGGATATCAAATTCGAACTTTTCAATACCCGAGTATGGCCTTTTTTTGCGATAATCCCAGTCATAACCGGTAGCCCTAAGACCGGAACCTGTAATTCCCCATTCAATAGCTTCTTCCGTTGTGTAAACGCCTATTCCGACAGTTCTTGCCTTGAATATCGCGTTTTTAATGACACTATTATCATACTCTTTCAGGCGACTGGGAAAGTAATCGACAAAACTCTGCATGAGTTTTTCCCACCCGTCAGGTAAGTCATAAGCAACACCACCTATCCGGAACCATGAAGGATGCATACGGGCACCAGTGATGGCAGAAACAATATCAAAGATCCGTTCCCTGTCATTAAAAGCATAAAAGACTGGTGACATCTGACCCATATCCTGTGCGAATGTTCCCAGCCAGACTAAATGACTTGCAATACGGAAAAGCTCACTCATCATAATACGTATCACACTAGCCCTGGCGGGAACTTCAATACCTGCTAATTTCTCAACTGAGAGCAAATAAGCAAGGTTATTCATAACCCCGCCCAGATAATCGATCCGGTCAGTATATGGAATAAAAGTGTGCCACGATTGTCTTTCTCCCATTTTTTCTGCCCCCCGGTGATGGAACCCGATCTCCGGTATAATGTTTACAATATCTTCGCCATTCAGCTGAACAATAAGCCTTAACAAACCGTGAGTCCCCGGATGCTGCGGTCCGATATTCAGGAACATGAAATCGCTGTCTTCACTTTTTGTATCTAATCCGTATTCTTCAGGATTAAACTTCAGATCGGCGTCTTCAACATCCCTTATCTGTTCGGTCAAAACAAAAGGATCAAGTTCAGTAGCTCTGGCCGGATGTTCTTTTCTCAGGGGATATCCATGCCAGGTCTCAGGCATTAGTATCCTTGTCAGTCGTGGATGCCCATCGAAGCTGATCCCAAACATATCGAATACCTCACGCTCATACCAGTTGGCTGATTCCCAAATACTTGTTATGCTTGGAATTAAGAGGTCCTTATCTTTGAGAGGTACTTTTATGCGGATATCTTCATTCCTTTCGAAAGAGGTAAGATGGTAAACCACCGTGAAATCGCTTTCGGGTTGATCTGACCGGTTCGTTCTTGTCCGCTCATCAATGCAGGTGAGGTCATATAACATTTTGAATGGCAGAGTTATTTCGGTCTTAAGGTATTTTAATAATGAAATCAGGTTTTCCTTTTTTGTCCAGATGGCAGTAGTCCCGTCCTTTGTAAATTGTTGATGCAAAATAGCCTGGTCACCTAATTTGGAAACCAGATCAGCAATTACATTATGATTGTCGCTATTCATAAATATAGAAACTCAAAACCTGTTGTCATACTTCATTCATCGGGCGGATGATTTCCATTTTGCTTCTTTCTTCCTGTTTAATATCCCTCATGCTGATCTTTTCTGCCTTATGTATTCCCTGTGGGCCTATAACCCAGCTTAATGGCCGTTTTTCCTTGCCTATTGAATCACGAAGCAGCAGCAATCCCTCAAGAAATGCATCAGGACGTGGAGGACAGCCGGAAACGTAGACATCGACCGGCAATATTTTATCAACACCCTGAACCACGCTGTATATATCGTACATTCCACCGGAGTTAGCGCACGAACCCATCGAAATAACCCACCTGGGTTCCATCATCTGTTCGTACAGCCTTTTTATTATTGGAGCCATCTTGAGAAACACTGTGCCAGCGATAACCATCATATCAGCTTCACGGGGAGTACCGCGGATTACTTCACCTCCGAAACGTGCTAAATCGTATCGGCTCGTAAGTGAAGTGGCCATCTCAACAAAACAGCAGGAGAGGCCAAAACCAAACGGCCAGATAGAGTTTTTTCTTCCCCAGGAGATCATTTCATCAAGCTTTCCGAATAATACCGACTTATAAATGGCATCATCGGATAAATCTTTCCCCGGAGAGGCATCTCTTAAACCGTTTTTTATTATGGAAGATTTCATTTAGTTCCTGGTTTATTTTTCAGTATTTTTCTGCCGTCAGGACCGAAGTCAAGAGCGCCGATACTCAGTTCGTAGATTAACAGAACAATCAATAAGCCGATAAATACCAGAATTCCAATATACCCCGGAAGTCCAAGCTCGCGGAACGAAACGGCCCATAGCATAATGAATGCGGCATCCAGGTCGAAAATAACGAAGAACATTGCTATAATATAAAATCCTGAGGAAAATCGCAGCCGGGCATCACCAGTAGGAGGAATTCCTGATTCATAAGGTTCATCGGTGGTTTTTTCTTTATGTCTTTCGCCAAGGATATGGGAAAGCCCGATCATAATACCAATAAGCAGAAAAACCGCAGAAGCATAAATAATAAAAGGCCAGAATTTTATTGCTTGTATAGTCGGCATTATCACTTACAGTATAGGAAATATATTGAAGTAATACTTATTTTTAAAGATAGTTTTTTAAACTAAAAATCCCAAAAACTGACCTTCATTTATTATTAATACAACTTAAGCCAGAAAATGTTATTTCATTGCAATTATATACCTGACTTAAATTTTATTGTTCACTGATTTTGTTCTCATTATTAATGAACTATACATAAATGTTTTTGTTTAGTACAATAAATAATATGTACAACTTAAGACGTTGTTAAAATCATCGGGAATGAAAGGGCCATATATTAAAAAGCATTTATCCGTATTAACTTTCATTTTGTATTCTGTTTGTAATCAATGGAGCTATGCAGGCCCTCCTTTTAATACCGACGACCCGCAACCAGTTGATTTTAAACACTGGGAGTTTTACATCTCCTCGTTAAGTACGTTTCGCCGGGATATCTGGACAGGTACCAGCCCGCATATTGAAGTGAATTACGGATTGGCTCCAGGCCTTCAGGTACATCTTCTGTTACCGATGAACTATAATTATTTACCACACCATAGTGCGGATTTCGGATACGGGAATACAGAATTTGGCGTTAAATATTGTTTTATCCATGAAACGGAGAGCTCACCTCAGGTAGGTATTTTCCCCATCCTGGAAATACCCACAATTAAAAATTCGGAATTCAGCAATGGAAAGGTTCAGGTTTTCCTTCCCGTGTGGGTGCAAAAATCATGGGGCAAATTAACCACTTATGGAGGAGTTGGTTATTGTATAAATCCTGGTACAACCCACAGGAACTGGATTTTTACAGGAGCTGAAGTACAGTACGAATTTTCACCCGGGTTTATGCTTGGCGGAGAACTGTATTACCATTCTGCCGATGCTGATGGCAGTAAATCAGTTACTGCCAGTAGTATCGGTGGATCAATCAATTTTTCTGAGAAATTCCACTTTATATTTTCAGCAGGCCATAGCTTGATAAATGACAAGTTCACTAGCTCTTATGTAGGATTGCTATTGACGATATGATTTTCTCTGATTATTCGATAATCTGGAGGCAGTCGTTAAAAACAATGAACAATAATGGTCTAATATTGTTCTAAATAAGTATAAAATTACACCGATGAAAAACATTAAAGTAAAGTACATGGGCATTGAATTAGACAATCCGATAATTGTTGGAGCATCTAATCTGGCATTGGATCCGGATAGCCTCAAGAAGGCAGAAGAGATGGGCGCAGGAGCTATAGTATATAAATCCTTGTTTGAGGAACAGATTCAACTGGAGAGTTTTCAAATGGATGAAAAGCTTATTGAATTCAACGATCTCTATGCAGAAATGCTTACCATGCATCCGCATATTGAACATGCAGGCCCTGATGAACATTTGCTGAATTTAAGAAAAGCCAGCGAAAGTATATCCATTCCGCTCATAGCCAGTCTTAATGCGGTCAACAAAAAAACCTGGATCAAATACGCAGGATTAATAAGCGAGACCGGAGTTGACGGAATTGAACTGAATTTATATCAGACACCTTCGGACTTTGATAAAAATGCAAAGGATATTGAAGATGAACAGATCGATATCGTTAAACAGATAAAGAAAAATATTTCAATACCGGTAAGCGTGAAATTAAGTCCTGACTACTCAAATATTCTGAACTTCATTAAGAGACTCGATCAGGCCGGAGCAGATGCATTTGTCCTGTTCAATTCCTTTTTTCAGCCTGATATAGATGT
>PMBC01000113.1 GCA_003152835.1 Bacteroidales bacterium
GAGATGGATGCCGGTCATGCTTTAATAGCAGGGGCCCATCCTTGCGATTTTAGTATGAAATTCATCAGTGTCGTTGGTTATGGTCACATTTATATCGTCGATGATGAGGAAGAAAAGACCTTAGGTTTAACCAGTATCATGTCTCACTATGCGGGGAATGGAGAATACAAATTCAATCCTTCATCTTTTGATAAAACATTCATCCTCAGGCTCGATATTGAACAAATGACTGGCAAAAGAACATAGTCGGAAGTAATTTCAGGAAATCTTCCTGAAATTTCCGAAAATCCGGCGTGTCATCCAGAAAACTATTCCTTCAGGAATAAGAAATCCAAAATTCAGTGAGAGGTTCGCAAATATTCCCGGTAAAACTACTTTTCTTCCCCTTAGCATAGCTTTTACAGCAACTGAAGCCATCTCCTCAGGTGATATTGCCGATGCCTTTGCAAAAAATCCATTGCGTCTGATCCTGTCAAGAACATTTTTATTGGTTCTGACGGCTGATGGAACCACAACGCATGTCCTGAGTGATGTTCCGGTAAATTCTGATCTGAGAGCCCTGGCAAAATAGAATATATATGATTTTGTGGCAAGGTAAACACTCTTGTAAGCTGTCGGAACATAACATCCGAAGCTGCTTATGAAGAGGATATAAGATGCAGGATGTCTCTTGAGTTCGGGCGTTAAATAATAAGTAAGGTGAGTAAGCGCTCTTACATTCAACAATATCATTGCATCAATCTCATCAATTGAGTAGCTCTCAATCGGGCCATCAAAACCAACACCTGCATTGTTGACGAAAATGTCAACCTCAACCTCACTTTGTTTGACAAATTCATATAATAACTGAGGACCATTTTCAATTGTAAGATCAACTTCATAATAGAGTGTTTTCACATGATAATCATCCTCCAGTTCTTTTGTTAATCGCGATAAATTCTGGTCAGGGAGAGAATGCAGAATTATATTATGTCCCCTGGATGCCATTTCCCTGGCAATAGCCATTCCAATTCCGGAACTTGCACCGGTAATTAGCGTATAGAAATTCCTGTCCATATTTAAGGTTGTTTTGATTTCAGCCATCTGATTGTCTCTGAAACCCCTTCAGTGAAAGGAGTTATTTTATACCCGAGTTCTTTCACAGCTTTATCGCTCGAAATGATCGAATCATTTAAATATTTGTCGAGCCACTCCATGGTAATAATTGGTGGGATTCCAAATACCCTGGTGAGGAGAGCCGAAAACTTTATTACTATTCTCAGGAATCCTGCATTCAATGAGAAAATTTTCCTTTTACTGCCTGATGCTATACCGATCTTATCAAACATTTCGCGAAATGTAAGATTCTCACCACCAAGGATGTATCGTTCACCTTTCCTTCCTGAAACAGCAGCAAGAATAAGACCATTAACGACATCGTTAATGAAGACGTAATTGCCTTTTGAATTTCCGTCACCAGGCATTATTCTCCAGAACCCGGAAATATATAGCTTAATAATTTTTGTCAGGGAATTGCTTTTTGAAAGTTTACCCGGCCCATAAACCCTGGTAGGATTAACAATGACAATATTAATGCCTGACGCACAATATTTTAATGCAATCTTTTCAGCTTCAGCTTTGGTTTTTTCATATTGGGTATGATACTCCGGATCCGGGTTGTTTGATTCACTGACAGTATTCCCATCTATTGAGTAGCCCAACGTACCGCCTGTAGAAGCAATTATTATCTTTTTAACATTATTTTCAATTGCCGCCTCAATAACATTAATTGTTCCGGTTACATTGGTTTTGAAAGGCAGGGACTCATCATTTGCCCAGGGTTTAGTAAAAGCTGCCATATGGAAAACCCATTCACAACCTCTCATTCCTTTTCTCAGTGCTTCAGTGTCAAAGAGATCACCCTGAATAAATGTAACCTTCTCATTATAAAATGTTGAAGCTTTGGCAGGATCACGTAAAAGAAGAATTAAATCATGCTTTTCAGCAACCAGTCTTTCCGTTAACCTGCTCCCGATAAATCCTGTACCGCCTGTTATAAAAATCCTCATTCGCCATGTCTTTTAACCTGAAACTTAAACTCCGGATTATTAAAGACAGAAAATATTTCAGCAGAAATTGCCATAGTTGCATGGATCAGGAAGGCCGGGAAAAATGAACCTGAGGTGTAACTAAGGATACAAAAGATTATCCCAAGCGGAATTGCCCCAATAGCTATAAACCTCCCTTTCGGAATATGAACCAGGGAATATAATAAAATATTAACTGCTAAAGCCGGCCAGAAACCAAAAGCACTGTAGCATAAAAACCAGAGAATTCCCCTGAAAAAGAACTCGTATCCAAAAATATAAACCATCCAGCAGGCCGATGAAAGAAGCAAACGGCCCGGATGCCAGGTCTTAATTCTCAATTCCGGTGATCTATCCTGTATCTTCTGGTTTTTTGATGAAAGAAAAGAAACAAATAATGTAACCAGGATCAAACCGGCTAGAATTAACTTAATCTGATATATTCTGCCAGCAGTAAATCCTGCATCTGCCGGTAAAATTTTGAATATCAGAATAAAGATAAAATATGGAATAATTCCGGTAAAAATAATTCCTGCCACTTTATCTGAAACAAACTTGAGACTCTCTTCTGAAACAGAGTCGGACAAAATCTTTAGAAAGAAGTTACTAAAAATTCTTTTTGAGGTCAGATAATAGTACAGAAAAAACAGAATGAGAATGGACAGAATTGCAAAAACTGCCAATAGTTTCTCATTCTGAAAAATATTGTTCATCAGTAGAATACTTGATAATTTTACGGTATAAATCTATTTCAAAGTACAAAAGAATCCTCAACTTTCAAAACTTATCTTTAAAAAGACTAAATTGCAGCTAAAGATATAAAGTCATATTATGCAGACATTAAACGATTTAAGACTTGCTGTTCTTATTGATGCAGATAATATACCATACAGCAATGTAAAGGGAATGCTGGAAGAGATTGCCAAATACGGTACTCCGACATTTAAAAGAATTTATGGTGACTGGACAAAGCCTACCGTATCAGGCTGGAAACCAGTACTTCTCGAGAATGCTATAACTCCCGTGCAGCAGTACAGCTATACCCAGGGGAAAAATGCAACCGACTCGGCAATGATAATTGATGCAATGGATATACTCTATTCCGGGAAAATTGATGGATTCTGTCTTGTTTCGAGCGACAGCGACTTTACACGTCTGGCCACAAGGTTAAGGGAAGCAGGCATGAAAGTTATCGGCATTGGCGAGCGTAAAACACCCAAACCCTTCATTGTTGCCTGCGATAAATTCATTTATATTGAGATTATTAACTCCTCAACTGCAGCCCAGGAACCCCTGGTTATAAAGAAGAGAAGAGGACAACCAATACGTTCGAAACAAAAAAACGAGGAAACCGAACAGCAGATCCAGATCAGAAAGGCAAAGAGCATCATAGCTTCATCAATTTCCGACCTGGCAGATGAGAATGGATGGGCATATCTCGGTGATGTCGGCAACCTTATCCTGAAAAAGCAGCCTGACTTTGATCCCAGGAATTTCGGTTTTGCCAAGCTTACTCCGTTGATCAGATCATTCGATTTCGAGATCGATGAAAGGGATTCGGGGCTTAATAATATTAAGCATATATATATCAGGAACAGAAAATAGGTGCTNNGGAACCAGGACCAGGGACCGGGAACCGAACATACAAGTCAGCTTTTTGTTATCCTTTCATAGAAAATACAGTGAAAATCTTGTGTGAATACAATATATTATGCTTTAATATTTTTTGTTTCAAAAAAAAAATGTGACCTTTGACACTGTTTTTTAATAATACATTAATAATTGAACTATGAACATTTACGTCGGAAGTCTTCATTTTAAAATGAATGAAGCAGAATTAAAAGAATTATTTGAAGAGTATGGAGAAGT
>PMBC01000100.1 GCA_003152835.1 Bacteroidales bacterium
GAAGGTTTTCTCCGCCGCAAAGATAATATTTTTTTGATTTTTCAGATTTTATTAAAAATAATTTCTGTATTTATCAGATAATCAATAATATATTTAATTTATTAACACGTTGTCAACATTTCCCTGCACCTTTTTGATCTCATCCTTACGACTGATGCGGAACTCCGGCTTTTTGCCCATTTTGAGATATTTATCTTAAAAAAATGCCTTTTTAACCTAAAAGTGCCACTATTTGTGGAAAAACGACAAAATAAATTTGCACATGAGCTAAAATAAAATAAATTTGTATTCAAATATTAAAGTTGGTCTAACCTTAATTTTATTATTATGACAAAAAAAGAATTAGTAAATGCAATTGCTGCTGATGCAGGTCTTTCTATCAAAGATTCAGGAAAAGCTTTAAACTCATTTGTTACAGCTTTCGGAAAAGCAATGAAAAAAGGTCACAGGATCCAGCTTCCAGGCCTTGGTACATTTAATGTAACTAAAAGAAGTGCAAGAGTAGTTCGCAACCCTCGTACAGGCGCAAAACTTAATGTTCCTGCAAAGAAAGTTGTTAAGTTCAAAGCAGCTCCCGCACTTAACAAAGGTCTTTAATCTTGTTGATTGAGATTGTCTAAGGGGTGTTTCAACACCCCTTTTTTATTTCAATCATATTCTGCTGTTCAAATTTATTTTAGTTAAAATCAACTAAAATTCAAATGTTAAAATGTATGAATGGTTTTTTTTATTATTTTTGGTAAATTGAAAGAGGTCTAATCTCATTACATGAACTGCATCATTGTAGACGATGATAATATGAGTTGTAAAATACTCGAAGGTTATGTGGCTAAAGCAACCACACTCAACCTTATTGGTATTTTCAACGATTCGGTAGAAGCCCGGAATATTCTGACCAGCCGTAAGGATATTGACCTCATTATCCTTGATATTCAGATGCCGGAAATGAACGGATTCGACTTTATCGGCAGTCTCGACTACCCGCCTAATATTATAATTGTATCGTCTGCTGAAGAATATGCTCTGAAAGCTTTCGATTTCAATGTTGTCGATTACCTGCTCAAACCTGTAACCTACGGACGTTTTCTCAAAGCCATCGATAAAACAATGAGATATTTTGCCCGTAAAGAGGTTACTAATACAGGCGATGAGGAAATATTTATCAAAAAGGGATCTTCCCTGGTAAAACTGAAACTTAAGGATATTATCTATATCGAAGCTCTTGAAAATTATGTCACCCTCATTACACGGGATGATAAGTTTACCATTCATTTTACAATGAAAGCGATTGAGAATCAGCTTCCTTCAGGGTTATTCATCAGGGTGCACAGGTCCTTCATCATAAACAAGAGCATGATACAGGCTATTAAGGAGAACTCTCTCGACCTCAATGTAGCCGATACTATGAAAAGCATTCCTGTCGGCAAATCATTCAGGGATACTCTCCTGGACGACATAAATGTGATGGCCAGATAATCTCCATCCTTAAGATGCTTACCAATCGTCAGCTTTTCTTGCTTCATCTTGGCCAGACATCGCCCGCACCACTAATGCTTGAAATTGAAAAAGCAGAAGGCGTCTACCTGTTCGGAACGAAGGGCGAAAAATATATCGATCTCATATCCGGCGTTTCGGTCAGCAACACCGGTCACAGGCACCCGAAAGTGGTAAAAGCAATAAAGGACCAGGTTGATGCTTACCTTCACCTCATGGTCTATGGCGAGATAATCCAGTCGCCCCAGGTAAAATATGCCGAACGTCTTGCATCCATTCTGCCCCGTAACCTGGGCTGCTGTTATTTTGTCAACTCTGGCAGTGAAGCTATAGAGGGAGCGCTTAAACTGGCAAAGAGATTCACGGTAAGAAGCCGGATAATCTATTTTACTAATTCTTACCACGGCAGCACACACGCTGCCCTGAGCATCCAGGGAAGTGAGACCTACAGAAATGCTTTCCGGCCCCTTTTACCTGACACATGGGAGATTGCTTTTAACGATTTTGAATCACTGAATATTATTGATGAGAAGACGGCCTGCGTGGTAATTGAACCTGTCCAGGCCGAAGCAGGTGTCATTTACCCGGCTAAGGGATACCTTGAAGAGATCAGGAAAAGATGTTCAGAGACCGGATCACTTCTTGTTTTCGATGAGGTGCAGACCGGGTTTGGACGTACAGGCAAAATGTTTGCTATCGACAGATTTGGCGTTGTTCCTGATATACTGGTACTGGCAAAGGCACTTGGAGGAGGGATGCCGCTCGGAGCATTTTTATCATCACATGAAATAATGTCGTCTCTCATTTCAAACCCTCCGCTGGGGCATATTACCACTTTCGGCGGCCATCCTGTTTGCTGCGCTGCCGGACTTGCCTCCATGGAGGTTATAATAGATGAGAAACTTGTTTCCGGATGCGAATCCAAATCAGCGATCTTAAGGAAAGAGCTTATTCATCCTTTAATATCGGAGATCAGGGGTGAAGGACTTCTGCTGGCGGTTCAGCTTCCAAAACCAGAATTTGTAAATTACATGATATCTCACGCACCGGAGCACGGGCTCATTCTTGATTATTTTCTTTTCTGCCCCGGCGCATTCAGGATTGCCCCTCCTCTGATAATCAGCAACAATGAAATATCAGACGCTTGCAGCCGTTTAAAGGTTTTACTCGATGAAGCAGCTAAAAATGTAAAGTCTCAATGAGAAGATATACCTTTATTATAATAGCAGTTGCTATCTTTTCCATCCCACAAACAAATTGCAGGGCAGTTTCTCCAGAGACCTCAGCTATTCTGGAGAATCTCTTCAGAAGGATACTAAACACCAATAATGATAATGAAAGGATAAGACTGAACGATTCTGTGCAGGTGATAATTGACAGCTATGCTGCTTCAGATTCTGTGTTCGTCCATAAGTTTTCAGGTCTCAGATATCTGGGCCAGATCCTTTCTTCCGATTCAAAGGTAAAGATCATCACATGGAACCTCATACTCAGGGAAGGCGGGAACAGGTATTTCTGCTATATCATCCGGAAAGGCGCGCGGGGAGAGCCAAACAATATCCATAAACTTATCGGAGAGAACAGGGAGGAGAGCCCGGCTGCAGACAGGACGTATTCGGAAAAGGACTGGTATGGAGCACTTTACTATGCACTGCAGCCATTCAAAAAGGATAAGATGACCTATTACCTGGTTCTTGGGATAGATTATGGAACCTCAGCGATATCAAGAAAGATAATAGATGTTATGACATTCACTCCGGAGGGAGGGATTATCTTCGGTAACAATTGTTTCAGTAAGAATGAAAATGTAACATCACGTGTTGTAATAGAATACTTTTCCGAAGGTGTGATTTCACTTCGGATGCTCTCAGCTAAAACTGTAGTATTTGACCACCTTGCTTCTATTTCCGGAGATCAGAATAGCGATCCTGAATTCATGGGGTCAGAATATTCTTTTGATGGATATACCCTGAAAAAAGGTTATTGGAGATTTATTTCCAGGGTCGATGCGAGAAATAAAAAATAAGTATCAAGAATACACTTATTCCAATGCCGGCTAAATTACTTACCACTCTGTTATGCTACGACGACCACCGGACTTTTACCGAGGATGTCAGGAAAAGGTTTTCAGATACTACACGGTATGAGGTCGTATCATTTCATACAAAGCAGGATTTACTGAATCAATGCAATAAAGAATCAGACAACAGTTCCTGCAAAGTTGCAATTGTCGGTGTTCCGGACACGAAGGAACAATTCCAGG
Source organism: Bacteroidales bacterium (assembly GCA_003152835.1). Lineage (GTDB taxonomy): Bacteria > Bacteroidota > Bacteroidia > Bacteroidales > VadinHA17 > LD21. The sequence goes on from PMBC01000100.1 coordinate 3,758, forward strand.
CTATCGACGAAATGACCATGGAAATAAAAAGGATTGATCCCCGGACCGGTCTCATTCTCCTGGTCGCGGGCGATAAAATGGAAGATCTTAAAAAAGTTGTCAGGTTCAACATAGATGCTTATATCCCCAGGAATGCCAATACTATTTTGCGGCTTCACAATACAGTAAAAAAGATAATCAGTGAACACAGCATTGGCATTTTTAAGAAGAGGAGAAACCTTTCACTCTGGTTTCTCTTTGGTTTCCTGATCCTCTCGGCCCTGGTGCTCGTGATCGCATATCTACGTTTTCCGAACTATTTCTGATCCACGTTCCGGTGACTCAATTCTGAACTGTGACTATTTGTCAGTTTTTCCTAATGGCACACCTTTTGAATGTAGGGGGCATATAAAATTTAAAAACTTAAACTTATAATTATATGGAAACCGGAAAAATTGGTGTAACCACAGAGAACATATTCCCGATAATCAAGAAATTCCTCTATTCAGACCATGAGATATTTTTACGCGAGCTGATATCCAATGCAGTAGATGCAACTCAGAAGCTTAAAGCAATGGTGCTTGCCGGCGATTACAAGGGAGAAGTTGGGGATACAACAATCAGGGTCTCAGTCGACAAAAAGAAGAAAACCATAAAGGTATCTGACAGCGGCGTAGGAATGACAAAGGAAGAGCTCGACAAATACCTGAACCAGATTGCCTTTTCAAGCGCCAACGATTTCCTCGATAAATATAAGGAGCAGGCTGCCTCATTAATAGGCCACTTTGGGCTGGGATTCTATTCATCGTTCATGGTATCCGACAAGGTTGAAGTGATAACGAAGTCGTGGCAGGATAATTCCGGTGCTGTCAAATGGACTTGCGACGGGAGTCCTGAATATACTATTGATGAATCCGAAAGGGAGGGGCGAGGGACAGATGTGATCCTTCATATTGACAAGGAGTCGAAAGATTTCCTTGAAGAGAGCAAAATAGAGCAGCTGCTGAAAAAATACTGCAAATTTCTTCCGGTTGAGATAGCTTTTGGAAAAGAGCAGGAATGGAAGGATGGAAAATATATCGATACAGGAAAGGACAAGATCATAAACAACACCAAGCCGGCATGGACCCTTAAGCCTGCAGACCTCAAGGAAGAGGATTATCAGAAATTCTACAGGGAATTATACCCGACAGGAGATGAGCCTCTGTTCAGCATACACCTGAACGTCGATTACCCGTTTAAGCTGACTGGCATTCTCTATTTTCCGAAAATCAAAAATAATATAGAGATTCAGAAGAATAAGATCCAGCTTTATTCCAACCAGGTATTTGTAACCGACTCGGTTGAGGGCATAGTTCCTGAATTCCTGACGCTGCTCCATGGCGTCCTGGATTCTCCTGATATACCTCTTAATGTCTCAAGAAGCTTCCTTCAGAGCGATGCCAACGTCAAGAAAATATCGGCGCATATTACAAAGAAAGTAGCTGACAGGCTTAATGATATTTTCAAGAAGAACCGTGAAGAGTTTGAGAAAAAGTGGGATAATCTGAAGCTCTTTATCGATTATGGAATGATAACCGAAGAGAAATTCTATGAGAAAGCTTCAAAATTTGCCCTTCTGAAAAACACTGATGATAAGTATTTTACATTTGAAGAATATGAGAAGCTGATCAAAGAAAATCAGACTGATAAAAATAAAACACTTGTATATCTCTATTCAACAAATAAAACCGATCAGTATTCGTACATCGAGAAAGCAAAGAACAAGGGTTATGACGTTCTTCTTCTGGACGGGCAGCTTGATGTTCATTTAATTAACCTCCTTGAGTCGAAATTAACCTCCTCGAGATTTGTCAGAGTCGATTCAGATATCATTGAGAAGCTAATACAGAAAGAAGAGACCAGGGAGTCTAAACTTACTGAAGATCAGAAAGAGGACCTTAAGAGTGTCTTTAATGTGAAAGTAAAATCAAAAGAGATTTTCAATGTTGTGTTTGAAAACCTCGAAGAAAATGAAGCTCCTGTGACCATAACCCAGTCGGAGTTTATGAGGAGGATGAAGGATATGTCGGCTCTCGGCGGAGGAATGAATTTTTACGGTGAAATACCCGACAGCTATAATCTGGTAGTCAACCCGAATCATAACCTTGTAATCAGAATAAATGACGAACTGAAGTCGGCAGACGGTGATAAGCTTGCCTCAAATGATACTGAAAGAAAGAGGGTGAAGGAAGAGATTGCTTTCATGGAAGACGAGCATAAAAAGAAAAAGGCCGACGAGGTAAGCCAGGTTGAGAAAGACGATCTTGAGAAACTGAAAAAAGAGCTGGGTGATCTCGAAAATGCCAGAAAAGAAGTTCTCGAAGCTTACGGTTCAGAAAACAAAAGTGTAAAGCAGATCATCGATCTTGCCCTGCTGGCAAATAACATGCTGAAAGGAGAGGAACTAAGTACATTTGTTAAAAGGAGTGTGCAGTTACTTTAAGATGGTGCTCGTTACTTGGTCCTCGTTGCTCGGTCTTTTATTTTGAGAACCGAACCGAGAACCGAGAAACTATATCATTCTTCCCACTTCACCTTTAATATAATCAATAGCAGCCCTTGTAGGCTCCTTATCCAGCTCCATAATGCTCTCAAGGAGTCTCCGGGAGAGGTCCATTCCTGATGCATTTTCAGGCATCTTCTCGGATTCACTGTTAATGATCTTGATCATGTTTGAGCGGGCATTCCTGACTACTTCCCACGCCTGCGGGCTCATGTATATCTGCTGCGAAAGATTATGCTCAAATTCGCTTCTTATTGTTGTAAGAAGAGCTGAATGAAGCTGGGAGGCTGACATGCCCGGAGAACTGGTGCGCACCAGCAACGATTCAAGTGATATCCTTTCAAGAAACAGAACGATTCTTTCATAAGCCTGCAGTTTTATTGGCGTTACAGTGCGGCTTCCCTGAAGGACAAGCTCCTGCCTCCTTTTGTCCTCATCGTTTTTTAGAAGATACCTTAATGAGATCCATGCAGTTATAAGAACAAGCAATGCAGGAATGCTTATTTTCAGGATATCTGTCAGGTTTTCCATTTCATTATGTTTTAAGTTGAATACAAACTTAATTTTTTCTTAGCTCTCTTTTTAAATTTTCTTCTTAAATTTAACTCGAAACTACAAACCGGAAATTTCAAATTTCAAACTACAAACTCAATATGGAATATTTATCTGACAGGATCAAATCGCTTTCAGTTTCACAAACCCTGGCAATGGCCCAGAAAAGTCGTGAATTGAAGGCTAAAGGGCTTGACATAATAAGCCTGAGCCTTGGTGAACCGGATTTTAATACCCCTGATTATATCAAGGATGCCGCTAAAAAGGCAATAGATGACAACTATTCGAAATATCCGCCAGTCCCTGGATATAACGACCTGCGGGAAGCCATTTCCAATAAGTTCAGAGTAGAGAACGGTATTAATTACACGCCCGACCAGATTGTTGTTTCTGCGGGCGGGAAGCATTCACTTATCAATGTTATTTTATCGATAGTAAATCCAGGTGAAGAAGTAATTATCCTTGCTCCATATTGGGTAAGCTACTATGACCAGATCATTCTTGCAGGAGGGAAGCCTGTTGTTGTCGAGGCTGCTCTTGATAACGACTTCAAGGTAAGCCCTGAGCAGATTGAAGTTGTGATAACAAAGAAAACCAGGTTGATAATATTCAATTCGCCATCGAACCCGACAGGAATGGTTTACACCAGGGCGGAGATGGAGGAGATTGCCAATGTTGTGAAAAAGCATGAGGGCCTCTTTATTATTTCGGATGAGATTTATGAGCATATTCTTTTTAAAGGAGAGCATGTGAGCATGGCATCTTTCGCAGACATTTACGACAGGGTGATAACTGTAAATGGGGTATCGAAAGCTTACGCGATGACCGGTTGGAGGATCGGCTATATCGGAGCTCCGTTATGGATTGCAAAAGCAGTCGACAAGCTTCAGGGCCAGTTTACTTCAGGTGTGTGCTCAATAGCGCAGAGGGCTGCTCTGGCTGCTATCAGGGAGGATGACGGCTCACGAGGTAAAATGAGAGATGCCTTTTTACGCCGCCGCGATCTGATCTGCAAANNTACTTTGGCAAGTCGGATGGAGTGACAATGATAAAGACATCTGATGACCTTACGCTGTACCTGCTCGATAAAGCCCAGGTCGCTCTTGTGGGAGGTGAAGCATTCGGAGCTCCAAACTGCATAAGGATTTCCTATGCGACTTCTGATGATCAGCTTGTCGAAGCGGTTAAAAGAATGAAAGCCGCGCTGGATAAGCTCAAATAATATGTAGGTTCTAATATTTATTATAAGATACTACCTCGCTTTTTGGTTTCCTTCTCTTTTCCCTCTGTTCGCTCAGCGAGTATCCGATTGTTATAATAAGCTCAACTCTTTTTGACCTCGGAATTGAAAGAAGTTTCTTAAGCAGAGGTTCATCGAACCAGCCGATCATGCATGATCCCAATCCTTCTGCTTCTGCCTGGAGGCATATGTTTTCGGCTGCTATTCCTACATCAATTCTGGAATAGTCTTTATTCTTTATCGTAGCGCCCACCTTTGATGAAAAATTCGGTGCTTCCCTTACAACAATAATGAGAATAGGAGCCTTGTTTATAAATACATTCATTCCAACCAGATTAGCTGCAGCTGCCTTTGCAATTTTATGCTTCAGGACCGGTTCATCGACAATAATGAATTTCCACGGCTGGGCATTGCATGCCGATGGCGATATTCTGCCGGCTTCTATTATCCTGTCAATCTTATCTGTTTCAACAGGGACATTGCGGTATTTCCTGTCGCTTTGCCTGCCTGCAATTATCTTCAGCATGTTTTTCCCGTCAATCATATTAACTACTTTTTTCTGATCAAAACTTGTTTTAAAAGCGGCCAAATATAGCAATTATTCATATCTTTATTTTTTTTTAAACGAAATGGAGCTTAATTATTAACCAAATCTTAATAAGATGATTATATTAATTATCCTTGGACTAATTGTTATACTGGTTCTGATGGCTATCTCCCTTTATAATAGGCTTGTAAAGCTTAGAAACACGAGGGAACAGGCCTTCGCCGATGTGGATGTTCAGCTGAAGCAGAGACACGATATGATACCTCAGCTTGTCGACGCTGTTAAAGGCTATATGCAGCATGAGCGAGGTGTACTCACAGAGATAACTGAAGCCAGAGCGAAAGCAATGAGCGCCACCACGATTAACGATAAGATTGTAGCGGAAAACAGGCTCTCCACTGCCCTCGACGGTCTGAAAGTAGCTGTTGAAGCTTATCCCGATCTTAAGGCCAGCCAGAATTTCATGAACCTGCAGAATGAGATTGCCGATATAGAGAACAAGATTGCTGCTGCCCGCCGTTTCTTCAACTCAGCAACCAAGGAACTCAACGTTGCAACAGAGTTGTTTCCTTCAAATATCATTGCCACTATCTTCAGTTTCAAGCGCGAACCGCTGTTTGAGCTCGGTGATCAGAGGACAGTAGTGGAAGCACCTCCGAAAATCCAGTTCTAGGCCGATGGAATACTTTGGCCTGCAAAGCCAGATCAGGAAGAATAATACCAATTCGGTATTGATCCTGCTCATGTTCCCGGTCATTTTTGCCGGGCTGACCTGGCTTTTTTTCTTTTTCTTATTGTTGACCCGCAGTCATTCTGCAGAGTCCATGGAGGGGCAATTTAACCTGATGCCTTCTGTTAATTATGGCTTTCTGCATACTATCCCATGGGTAACAATCGGTGTATTAATATGGTTTACAGTCGCATGGTTCTCACACAGTAGCATGATAAAAAAAGCCACCGGCTCCAAACCCCTTTCCAGGAACGATAATAAAAGGGTATATAACCTGGTTGAAAATCTCTGTATTTCAAAGGGGATGACCATGCCGCAGATCAATATTATAGAGGACGATTCATTGAATGCTTTTGCCAGCGGTATTGATGCAAAGACATATACTGTTTCTCTCTCTCGCGGCATTATTGATAAGCTTGACGATCATGAACTTGAGGCTGTTATCGCGCATGAACTCACACACATCCGGAACCGGGACGTGAGACTGCTTATCATCTCGATAGTATTTGTCGGTATCTTTGCATTCCTTTCCGAAATGCTGTTTAGATCGCTTCGTTTCGGAAACCTCGGACGTGGCAAGAAAGGAGGAAGTGCAGGTGCAGCAATATTTATCGGCATTATCCTGGCCCTTGTCGGATACCTGATTGCATCACTCTTCAGATTTGCTCTGTCACGGAAGCGCGAATTCCTGGCGGACGCGGGTTCGGCTGAGCTTACCCGAAATCCGCTTGCCCTGGCATCGGCCCTGAGAAAAATCTCCGCTGACCCGACAATTGAGGCTGTTCAGAGAAAAGATGTGGCCCAGATGTTCATCGAAAATCCCCAGATAGGGAATAAGAAATTTACAGTTTCCGCTTCATCACTCTTTGCAACTCATCCTCCTATTGCAAAAAGGATTGAGATATTGGAGCAGTTTTAACCCCCCAACTCCTATAAAGGGGGGCTAAACCGGTAGATATATTCACAATTCGAGAGGATCAGGCCCCCTTCAGGGGGCAGTCCCGCTTCAGCGGGACGGGGGTTGTGTCAACTGAATCAAGCCCCCGGCATGAAATCCCGATTTATCGGAAGAGGGCAGTCCCGCTTCAGCGGGACGGGGGTTTCCCGAAAAGCTTCTTTTCTTCTCCTTTTATTAGCCTTTTGATATTATTCCTGTGTGTAATTATCAATGCCACAGCGACAAAAACCGAGAAAATCTTAAAGATAAGCGATGGGGTATGGAACAGTGTGAATAATAGTATCGGGAAGGCGATCCCCATGCTCATTGAAGATACTGAAACAATACCTGTCAGCAGAAGGACAATAAGAAAAACGCTGAAGCAAGAGAGCGTCAGAAATGGATGAATTGCCAGCATGGCGCCGGCAACGGTTGCTACACCCTTTCCGCCCCTGAACCCGGCAAAAAGAGGAAAAATATGTCCGAAGATTGCTGTTACCCCGGTCAATATCTGGAGATTAATCAGCTGAGCAGATTCAGGGGGAGCTATTTTAAAGAATACCGGCAGCATTGCTGCAAGCCAGCCTTTTGCCATATCAATAACCAGAACAGGAATTCCCGTCTTCCATCCCAGGACTCTGATTGTGTTCGTAGTACCTGCATTTCCACTACCGTGTTCTCTTACATCTATTCCGTGGAATGCCCTGCCAATCCATACAGCTGTGGGTATTGATCCCAACAGGTAGGCAACTGCAACTGCTAACAGACAATGATAGACATTCATGCTAAAATCAGTTTCAGCACAAATATAGCAATTTCATGAAAAACAGGTCATTTTGCTTTATTCAGGCGTGCAGTAAGTCCTTCCAGCTGTTTTTTCATTTCAGGAGGGAGCTTTTCGCCAAACATGGCATAATGATCGTTTATCAGTTTAAGCTCTTCCATCCATTCGTTTTTATCAACCTTCAGAAGCTCAGGAATATTCTTAGCAACATCATTTAATCCTTCAACATCAATACTCCCTTCCTTTGGAACATAACCGATAGGTGTTTCCACAGCGACATCAGCTCCTTCAGTACGTTCGAATATCCATTTCAAAGCCCTGATATTGTCACCATATCCGGGCCAGAGGAATTTTCCTTCGGAGTTTTTACGAAACCAGTTGACGTTGAATATCTTTGGAAGCTTGCTTTTATCAGGAGCATTCTCACCGATCTTTACCCAATGGCCAAAATAGTCTCCCATATGATAACCGCAGAAAGGCAGCATCGCAAAGGGATCGCGGCGAACTCCGGCTTTAAGGCCTATTGCTGCAGCGGTTACCTCCGAACCTGCTATCGATCCTATAAAAACGCCATGGTTCCAGTCGAAGGACTGGTATACCAGAGGTAATGTTCCCGGGCGGCGTCCTCCGAAGAGTATGGCCGAGATAGGCACTCCTGCAGGATTTTCCCAGTCAGTGTCAATAACAGGACATTGTTTTGCAGGAGCTGTAAAACGGGCATTAGGATGAGCAGCGGGTTTACCGGCAGCGGCATCATATTTTTCATTGGTCCATGTGATAGTCCCGGGAGGAATATCATAACCAATCCCTTCCCACCATATATTAGATTCCGGAGTTAAACCGGTATTTGTGAAAATGGTGTTCTCTTTGCATGAAAGCATAGCGTTTGGGTTGGTTGTCATTGATGTTCCGGGAGCAACACCGAAGAAACCGGCTTCCGGATTTATGGCATATAACCTTCCGTCACTGCCAAATTTCATCCAGGCAATATCATCACCGACACACTCAACTTTCCAGCCCGGAATTGTAGGTATCAGCATTGCAAGGTTAGTTTTGCCACAGGCGCTGGGGAATGCTGCAGTAAAATATTTCTTTACGCCTTTTGGATTGGTAATTCCCATTATCAGCATGTGTTCCGCCATCCATCCCTGTTTTCTTGCCATGCTGGATGCAATGCGCAAGGCAAAGCATTTTTTACCGAGAAGAGCATTTCCTCCATAACCGCTGCCGAAAGACCATATTTCATTTGTTTCTGGGAAATGCGATATATACTTGCTTTCAATAGGAGCACAAGGCCACTTCTTATCTTTTTCCCCGGGTTGAAGAGGTGCTCCTACCGAATGAACGCATGGAACGAAACTATCATTGCCCAGAATATCGAGAACAGCTTTACCCATCCGGGTCATAATACGCATATTAACAACAACATAAGGAGAATCTGTAATTTGTATTCCAATATGCGCAATTTTTGAACCGAGCGGACCCATGCTGAAAGGAATAATATACATTATACGGCCTTTCATACAACCCTTGTACAGCAAGCGAAGATTTTTCTTCATTTCGCCGGGATCGTTCCAGTTGTTTGTAGGACCAGCATCTTCCTGCTTTTCGGAACAGATAAAAGTGCGATTCTCGACGCGAGCCACATCACTCGGATCGCTTTGAAAATAATAGCTTCCGGGACGTTTATCGCCATTGAGTTTCACAGCCATTCCGCTCTTAACCATCATATCAAGCAAGTCATGGTTTTCTTTCTCGGAACCATCACACCAGTGTATTGAATTAGGCTGACAGAGATCTGCCCATTCCTTTACCCATCCGTTTAATTTAGCATTGTTGGTCATAATTAATCTTTTAATATTAAATATTGAATGTTTATTAACAAACCGGTTAAATATAGAAAACATTACCAAACTGGAAAGGGAAGCCGGCATTATTTTAATAACAATTTATGCAGATATGCTTTATATCATCAATTCACTCATTTTATCGTTGACCGAAAAAAACTGGTTGCGCGAAAGGGTATTAATTGATTCAGGGGTCTTACAATAAATTCTATCTATAGATCCGTTGGGGGCAACGGGTCTGTATCAGTCAGGTTCGATCAATTGCAGCCATGCAAAGAAAAGAGGCTGCTCCTGAAAAGGGGCAACCTCTTTATCATGATTCAGATATAAACTATTTACCGAATTTAATTGAAGCCTGTGCAGCAGCCAGCCTTGCAATAGGAACTCTGAACGGTGAACAGCTCACGTATGTCAGTCCAGCTTTGAAACAGAATTCTACAGAAGCGGGATCGCCTCCCTGTTCACCGCAGATACCTACTTTAAGGTTAGGCCTTGTTGCGCGGCCTTTCTCAACAGCCATTATAATAAGCTGTCCGACGCCATCCTGATCAATAGTCTGGAAAGGATCGGCTGCAAGCATCTTTTTATCGAGGTAAGCATTCATGAAGCTGCCTATATCATCACGGCTGAAACCGAATGTCATCTGTGAGAGGTCGTTGGTTCCGAAGGAGAAGAACTCCGCCGTTTTTGCCATACGGTCAGCAAGAAGACAGGCACGGGGTATTTCAATCATGGTGCCATACTTATAATCGATTTTCTTAACATTATATTTTTTGCAGACTTCGTCGTAAACCTTATCAACGATCTTCTTGGTAACATCTAGTTCTGAAACATCACAGGTAACTGGAACCATCAATTCCGGAATTGGTTTTTTGCCTTCATTGATAAGTTCAACGGTTGCTTCAAACAGTGATCTCATCTGCATCTCAGTTATCTCAGGGTATGTTATGCCGAGACGAACGCCACGGTGACCCATCATCGGATTGGATTCATGCAATGCTTCCCCGCGCTTTGCAATATCTTCTCTTTTTATCCCTAATGCTTTTGCCAGTTCTGCCTGTTTGTCAGCACCCTGTGGTACAAACTCATGAAGCGGCGGGTCGAGCAGTCTGAAAGTAACAGGAAGCCCATCCATTGCGGCAAGGGTGGCTTTCATATTCTCTTTGGAATACTTGAATAATTCGTCAAGAGCTTTACGGCGTTCAGTTTCATCTGCGCTGAGGATCATTTTACGAAGCAGGAATAAAGGTTCTTCGGATCCTTTCCCGTAGAACATGTGTTCAGTGCGGAAAAGGCCGATGCCTTCCGCTCCGAAATCGCGTGCAATTTTTGCATCAGACGGAGTGTCGGCATTGGTACGGACTCCCATCCTTCGATATTTATCGACAATCTTCATGAACTCCTGGAACCTTGGGTTTTCTGTTGCATCCATAAGCGCAATTGCACCCGTGTAGACAGCTCCTTTTGTTCCGTTAAGGGTAAGTACATCACCCTCTTTTATGACAATACTGGAACCGCTTATCTTAGCCGTTTTTGATGCAGCGTCGACATGAAGAGAACTTGCACCGACAATGCAGCATTTTCCCCAGCCGCGTGCCACAAGGGCAGCATGAGAGGTCATTCCGCCACGTGCAGTGAGAATACCTTCGGCAGCGCGCATCCCTTCGACATCCTCAGGGTTAGTCTCTTCGCGGAGAAGAATCACTTTCTCACCTTTGCGGAACCAAGCAACTGCATCTTCAGCCGTAAAAACAACTTTACCGACAGCAGCACCAGGACCGGCCGGCAAACCTTTAACTACAGTCTTTACCTTACTTTCTGCTTTAGGATCGCAGATAGGGTGCAGGAGCTCGTCAAGCTGAACGGGATCAACGCGAAGTACAGCTGTCTTTTCGTCGATCAGCTTCTCCTGGAGCATATCCATAGCCATATTGAGGGCTGCAGTACCTGTCCTCTTGCCTGCACGGCATTGGAGCATGTAAAGGACTCCCTCCTGAATAGTGAATTCTATATCGAGCATGTCGTGGAACGATTTCTCAAGGATCTCACGGATATTGCAAAGTTCCTTGTATGTTCCGGGCATAGCTTCCTGCATGCTGTGCAGATTCTTATTCTGTTCGTTCTTTGTTTCATTGTTAAGCGGACTCGGCGTACGGATACCGGCAACCACGTCTTCGCCCTGGGCATTGACCAGCCATTCTCCATAGAAGAGATTCTCGCCGGTTGCTGGGTTACGTGTGAATGCAACACCTGTTGCAGAGGTGTCACCCATGTTTCCGAATACCATTGCCTGTACATTAACGGCTGTTCCCCAGTCATCAGGAATACCTTCGATACGACGGTATGATACGGCTTTTTTCCCGTTCCAGCTTTTGAATACGGCCTTTATTCCGCCTTCAAGCTGTTCTTTTGCATCATCGGGGAATGGTTTGCCAAGAACTTCTTTGACTTTCTTTTTGAAGTCTTCAGCAAGCTGCTTAAGTTCATCAGCCTTAATATCTGTATCAGATTTATAACCTTTTTTATTTTTGAATTCATCGAGCATTTCATCGAGCTGTTTACGGATCCCTTTTCCTTCAGGCGTCTCAATGCCCTCTGCCTTCTCCATAACAACGTCAGCATACATCATAATAAGACGACGATATGAATCCCAGACAAACCTCGGATTGTTTGTTTTCTTAAGAAAGCCGGGGATTGTTGCAGCGCAAAGGCCTATATTAAGAACTGTATCCATCATACCTGGCATTGATTTGCGGGCGCCGGAGCGGCATGAAACGAGAAGAGCGTTATCGGCATCTCCGTATTTCATTTTCATAGTTTCTTCAGTCTTCGTCATTGCAGCCCATACTTCCGGCATAAGATCGGGGTGAAGTGTGCAATTGTTCTCGTAATATTCGTTACATGCATCTGTGGTTATCGTAAAACCGGCAGGAACAGGGAGCTCCAGCAGACACATCTCTGCGAGGTTGGCACCTTTGCCTCCAAGGAGGTTTTTCATTTCTGCCTTACCCTCTGCGGTCTTCTTCCCAAAGGAATAAACTCTTTTTACTTTTGACATAATGTTATGGTTTTGAAATAATTAATTATTATTTTTTCGAAATTGGTTGCAAAGTTAATATTAAAAAATGATATTCTGAAATGAAGGAGGTGCATCATTTTCATGCACGGGGATGGAACATTAATAATGTATCGCGAAGAAAGCTTCTGTCGATATGAGTGTAGATCTCGGTTGTAAGTATTGACTCGTGACCAAGCATCTCCTGAACAGCCCTGAGATCAGCGCCCCCCTCAACCAGATGAGTAGCAAAAGAGTGGCGGAAAGTATGGGGACTTATCTTCTTCATTATGCCTGCCTTGGCTGCAAGATCCTTAATAATGGTGAAGACCATTGCCCTGCTGAGCCTTCTGCCCCTGCGGTTAAGAAAAATGATATTCTGATCATAGATTATAGTCAGGTTGTTTCTTCCTGGCATGTAGTTTTCGATTTCCTTCAGAGCTCTTCTCCCAATCGGCACCAGACGCTGCTTGTTACCCTTACCGGTTACGATAACAAATCCTTCACCAGCATGGACGTCAGTGAGCCTAAGATTCACCAGCTCCGATACCCGCAACCCGCAGCCATAGAGGGTCTCAATAATTGCCTTGTTCCTGTGACCTTCAGCTTTGCTGAGGTCAATTGCTCCTATTATACTGTCTATTTCCTCCACCGAGAGCACCTCAGGCAGCTTCAGTCCAAGCTTCGGTGATTCCAGAAGCGTTGCAGGATTTTCCTCTATTTCATCTTCAATAAGCAAGAACCTGAAAAAAGCCCGTATGCCGGAAATTGTCCGTGATTGCGTCCTTGCATTGCTTCTGGTCTCGCCGAACCAGACAATGAAATCCTTCAGATCACTATATGATACGGTATCAGGATTTTTACCCTGAGCTTTTTCAGAGATAAACCTTTCAAGCTTCTGTACATCGTCGGTATAGGCTTCAACGCTGTTCTCCGACAACGACTTCTCAAGCCTGAGATAGGTTTCAAAATCTTTTATTGCCTGCTTCCAGGTTAGGCTCATAATTGTTTTAGTTAATCCTTCGAGTACCTTTGTGTACCCTTTGTGCTCCTTTGTGGTTACTTTTTTTTACTACAAAGCGACACAAAGAATATCACAAAGTAACACAAAGTCATGCTCCCTTTATTATTGGATTGACATAAATATTTTTGATTATTTTTACCTTTTAATAAATGAATATTAGATGACTATGAAAATAGGCATAATCAACGGACCGAATCTTAACCTTTTAGGGAAGAGAGAACCGGACAAATACGGATCGGAAGCTTTTGAAGATTATCTCGCTTCATTGATGGTGCTTTATTCTGAAATTGAATTTGGCTATTTTCAATCGAATGTTGAGGGTGAGATAATAAATGAACTCCATAAAGTAGGATTTTCATACGATGGTATTATTCTGAATGCCGGTGGCTATACCCATACATCCGTTGCAATAGCGGATGCCATAGCATCTGTAAAGACACCGGTCGTCGAGGTTCACATTACAAATATAGCAGCCCGTGAAGAGTTCCGGCATACCAGCCTTATCGCCCAGTCATGCGCTGGATCAATATCTGGCTTCGGCCTTGACAGCTACCGGCTTGCAGTTGAAGCAATTATTGGAAAATTAAGGAATGAAAAAGGTAAAAAATGAACAGGAAAAGAACAAAGATCGTAGCTACAATATCGGATAAAAACTGTGAACCGGAATTTATCAGGGAGCTCTATGAGGAAGGAATGGACGTCGTCAGGATCAATTCAGCTCATCTTAATCTGGAAGGAGCACAGAAAATAATTGATAATGTCAGGAAAGTTTCAGATAAGATAGCAATTCTTCTTGACACAAAGGGACCGGAGATCAGGACAACGATTTGTGATGCGCCGATACAGGTTAAAAAAGGATCGAATATTACAATTACAGGAAACCCTGAGAAAAAATCCTCAGCAGGTAAAATCTTCGTCAGCCTTAAAACATTTGCAAAGGATGTCCCGCTCGGTTCAATGGTGATGATTGATGACGGCGAGATCGAACTGAAGGTGATAAAGAAAGAGGGTGAATCGGTCATCTGCAAAGCTGATAATGACGGATTGATAGGCTCAAGAAAAAGTGTCAACATACCGGGAGTGAAGATTTGTCTTCCGTCGCTTACGGAAAAGGATAGGACATTTATTGAACTGGCAGCCAAAAATGATATCGAGTTCATAGCCCACTCCTTCGTAAGATCAAAGCAGGATGTACTTGATGTGCAGGCCGAAATTGATAAGCATAAGAGTGAGATTAAGATAATTGCCAAGATCGAGAATCAGGAAGGGGTTGAGAACCTGAGCGATATTATTGAAGTTGTTTACGGCATTATGGTTGCCCGGGGCGATCTCGCCATTGAGATACCATATGAGAAGATCCCGCCTATTCAGAGAATGATTATTTCAAGGTGCATCTATTGCAGGAAGCCGGTAATAGTTGCTACACAGATGCTTCAATCAATGATCACTAACCCGAGGCCTACACGTGCCGAAGTGAGCGACATAGCCAATGCTATTTATTCACAGACTGATGCGATAATGCTGAGTGGCGAAACAGCAAATGGTAAATATCCTGTTGAAGCAGTAAAGACAATGACCAAGGTTGCTTTCGAAGTTGAAAATAATAAGGAGAAATTCCTGGAGACACCTTATCTTAACGTAACAGGTGAGATATCGGCTTATCTGGCAAAAGTTGCAGTCAAGACTTCTCTGAGGATTTCCGCAAAAGGGATTATTGCAGATACAACAGGAGGAAAGACCATTAGGGATATGGCATCCTTCAGAGGATTCAACCTTATTATGTCACAATGTTATTCCGAAAGGACAATGCGTGAACTGGCCCTTTCATATGGTGTTTATTCAACTTTCCAGGTGAGACGAAAATCGATAGATGAGTTTATTCATATTGCCTTAAAGAACCTCGTTAAAGCTCATGACCTTAAGGGAGATGACCTAATTGTAGTTCTTGCGGGCAACTTTGCAGCAGGCTCGGGGTTCTCATTTATCGAGGTGGGAACTGTACAGTACCTGAAAGACAGGGTGAGCATAAAAGGCGATCAATTAATGGTCTGATTTTTGCGGCATATTAATTGCCAGAACTGAAGAATAATGTTAAAAGCCTTAGCAGTTTCGATTTGGCTATTGTTTCATCCGGTACATGTAACACTGACAAGCATCGATCATGTCACTGGAACCGATTCGCTGAAGGTGTTCGTGCGTATGTGGTATGATGATTTTTTGCGCGATTACAGATTATTCGATACTACTGATGAATCGGTGAACGGGTTTCCTGCTGACAAGCCTTTCCCGGTAGACCTGATGAACAATTATCTGAATGAGAAAGTTAATATATCGATAAACAATAAACTGCTGAAAGGGAAGTTATTAAATCTGGTTCTGGCAGATAATGAAATAAGCATAAACCTGCTCTACAGAACAGTTAAAAAGCCGAAAATAATTTCTGTCACAAATAAGATAATGACAGGAATGTACAGCGACCAGGCAAACATGACCATGATAAAGATTGACGATTTCGAGGAGGGAGTCAAACTCACACCCGAAAAGAGCTCGGAGAGCTTTAATTTAAAATAATTTTGCACGGGGAGATAATGAAATGAAGAGAACGATAGCAATATTCCTGTTTGTACTGAATACTTTTGTGCTTTCTGCGACTCACAACAGGGCCGGAGAAATCACTTATGTCCAGATATCGGACCTTACTTACGAAATAACCCTGACCACATTTACATATACGTTGAGCCAGGCAGACAGGCCTCAACTTGATGTAAACTGGGGAGACAATTCAATCTCAACCGCTTCAAGGGAGAGCATACTTTACCTTCCTAATTACTATAAGAGGAATATCTATAGAATAAGGCACACATTCCCGGGACCTGGCGTATATAAAATTGTAGTCCAGGACCCTAACAGGAATTATGGTGTCAGGAACATTCCAAATTCAGTAAATGTAGTGTTCTCCATATCGACAATCCTTATAGTAAATCCCGCCATGGGACACGACAGCACCCCGATTCTTCTGAACCCGCCATACGATAAGGCCGCGCTGGGATACATCTTCATTCATAATCCTGCCGCCTATGACCCTGATGGTGACTCCCTTTCATATAAGATGGCAGTTTGTACACGAGAGGACGGCAAACCCATTGAAGGTTATACCCTGCCTCCTGCAACGCATTACATCCGTGTTGATTCAATTACAGGCGACCTGATCTGGAATACTCCGGCAGATACAGGGAAATACAATGTCGCAATGGATATCGAGGAATGGAGAAATGGTAAAAAAATTGGAATGGTTGAAAGGGATATGCAGATAGAGGTTTTTAGTACAAAGAATAAGCCTCCGGTGAACAGTCCTCTTAAGAACCTCTGTGTGGAGGCAGGTCATCCGGTAAGTTTTATCGTTTCTGCGACAGACCCCAATAATGACTCTGTCTTCCTTAAAGCCACTTCCGGCATTTTCAGCCTCTCATCGTGTCCCGCACATTTTAACGGAATCGATTCAGCCAAAGGCCATTCATCATCCAGGTTCACCTGGACTCCATGCTTTTCGGCAGTGAGGAATCAACCGTACAATATTATTTTCAAATCGGACGATGACAACTCTGATATAAAGCTTTCCGACATCGATAATATGACGATTAAGGTGCTTGGACCCTCCCCGGTCCTGCTGAGTGCTGTGCCTCAGGGTAAATTCATCACTCTGGGATGGTCAGTTTACGGGACGACGGATATCGCAGGATTCGCTATTTACAGGAGAGAAGGTCCCTCTACCTTCAGTCCGGACTCATGTACCTCCGGATTGCCAGCTACTTCCGGATTTGTTAAGGTAGGCTACATTTCGGGCAGCTCGACTGTTTCCTATACAGATACTGAAAACGGGCAGGGTCTNNTCATGGAAAAAGCCTCTTCATCTTGACACAATTCCAAATGCTACAGGTCCTTATGAATTTATCATCTCAAGGGCTGATGGCATCAATGGAACTACATATACACAAATAAAATCAATTACAACTGCAGACCTTAATGATACTGTTTATGTCGATACGCTTCTTGATACGCAATCCAGTGGTTATATTTATAAAATAGAGCTTTGGAACAGAAAGCCAGGAAAGGAATTCATGATCGGGGACGCGGGGTTCGCTTCCTCTGTGTTCATTGTCCTTAGCCCGGGTGACAGGAAGACCAGGTTTGTAATCAACAGGAATGTACCCTGGATAAATATCAGGTATGATATTTTCAGGCTGAACAATTCTTCAATGAAATATGATTCCGTCGGCACCACAAACCAGCTTGTGTATGTCGATGCCGGTCTGGTCAATGGTACAAAATATACATATTATGTAAAATCGACCGGGGGCTACACAGCGGCCGATATGCCAAAGAACCTTATGAACCTTTCTCAGAAAGCATCATCAACACCAATTGATAATGAACCTCCGTGCATTCCTGATATAAACGTGACCAGCCAGTGCGACAAACTCTTCAACTTAGTCTCCTGGAGCTTTTCCGATATTGGATGTCTGAGTGGTATTGCCGGTTACAAGGTATTCTTTAAACAAACCAATTCTGAGAACCTTGAGCTTGTCAGGACAATACATGGCAGGGATACTATATCGTATCCGCATTACCCCGCCGGTGGTTCTATCTCAGGTTGCTACGCTGTTAGCGCTTTCGACTCCCTGAACAACGAAAGCGACAAATCGGTAATGGTGTGTGTCGATTCATGTAACTTTTATGAGATACCGAATGTATTTACGCCCAATGGCGACAATATGAACGACAGGCTTCTTGCCAGAACGTCGGGACTTGTTGAAAAAATTGATTTCAAGCTTTATAACCGAGGCGGTTTGTTGATATTCAAGACGGACAAACCCAGGATTGACTGGGATGGTACCTATAACGGGAAAATAGTCTCGCCGGGAGTATATTTCTACCAGTGTGATGTTTATGAAAGACGAATATCCGGATTAGAACTTTTTCATATTTCCGGGTTTATTCATGTAATTACTACTGCAGATGCTAAAGTTACCAGGGAGGCTACAAAATGAGATACTGGGAATCAATAAAGAAGAGATGCTGGCTTATTACCGGAGCCTTTCTGTTTTCAGGTATAATTATCGGTCAGCCTGCTTATGATTGTCTTTTAAAGGCAAAAGCTCTTTCGGGTGAAGGAAATAATGACAAGGC
>PMBC01000030.1 GCA_003152835.1 Bacteroidales bacterium
GGTAAGTATGTCAAATCAACAGAGCTCCTTGAACAGATCATTCCCCGCTACAGGGCAACTGAAGAGGCTGAGGATCTCATCTGGATGAATGCTCAGGGATATTATGGCATGAAACAGTATGATATGGCAGGTTCCGTATTCAAATCCTACATGGAACAATATGGTTACGGAAAATACATTGAAGAAGCCTATTACATGTCAGCAATGTGCGATTATAATATTTCACCGCGGGCAGAACTTGACCAGAATAATACGAAAACAGCAATAGAAGGATTTACTATTTTCATTTCAAGGTATCCGAACAGTTCAAGGGTTGAGGAGTGCAAGAAACTTATTAATGATCTTCATGAAAGGCTCGTTGAGAAATCGTATATCAGTGCCAAGCTTTATTATGATATGAATGAGTACAAGGCAGCAGTAGTTGCCCTGTCAAATTCCCTTAAAGAGTATTCGGAAACAAAATACCGTGAGGAAATGATGTTTTTAAAGCTTAACTCCCTTTACTATTATGCTGTTAAAAGTATGGCTGTGAAACAGAAGGAAAGATACCAGGCTACTCTGGATGAATATTACTCCTTCATGGAAGAATTCCCGAAGAGCAAATATGCAAAAGATGTTAAGAAAATATACCAGGAGACTGCCAAAGTACTTAAAATTCAGGCTCCCGGAAATGTGGCTAATATTCAATAAATAATTATGGATTACAGAAAATCAGCAGCTCCCGTAACAACAGTTACCCGTAACCTTGAAATGATGACCAAGGAAACGGGGAATATTTATGAAACAGTAATCATTGTTTCAAGAAGATCCAACCAGATATCTGTTGAAATGAAGCAGGAACTTAACAAGAAACTTGAAGAGTTCGCTTCTTACAGTGACAACCTGGAAGAGGTTTTTGAAAACCGCGAGCAGATAGAGATATCTAAATTCTATGAAAGACTTCCAAAGCCGACCCTTATAGCATTGCAGGAGTGGGAGGAAGCTAAGATTTTTTACAGGAATCCTGAATTACAGAACAGGCAGAAATAAATAACCGCCTGAATATGCTGAAAGGCAAAAACATACTTGTGGGCTTAACCGGGGGTATTGCAGCTTATAAAACTGCAACTATCATCAGGTTGCTAGTTAAAGAGGGAGCTGAGGTGAAAGTCGTGATGAGTGCCCATGCCAAAGAATTTATTACACCTCTGACCCTTTCAACTTTATCAAAAAACCCTGTCCTTACAGAGTTTTATAATCCGGAGAACGGCGACTGGAACAGTCATGTCGATCTCGGATTATGGGCCGACCTTTTTGTTATTGCACCGGCAACTGCAAATTCCATTGCGAAAATGGCCGCAGGCATTGCCGACAACCTCCTTTTAACAGCTTATCTTTCAGCTAAATGTCCGATAATGGTCGCTCCGTCAATGGATGCCGATATGTTGAACCATCCCGCTACCAGAATCAATATTGAAACGATAAAGGCTTTTGGGAACATAATAATGGAACCTGCCAGCGGCGAACTTGCCAGCGGATTAACCGGAAAAGGCAGAATGGCTGAGCCAGAAGTTATCGTAAAGGAAATTGTAAAGCTCCTCTCAAAAAAAAAAATCAATAAGCCATTGATGGGGAAAAGGCTCCTGATAAATGCAGGACCTACCCGCGAACCACTCGACCCTGTTCGTTTTATCAGTAACTATTCCTCAGGAAGAATGGGCATTGCTCTTGCCGATGAGGCTGCCGCTTACGGCGCAGATGTCGAACTGGTTCTGGGTCCGGTAAACATTGTCCCGGAAAACAGCTCTGTAAGGGTTATCAGGGTAACTACAGCAGAATCAATGGCTTCAGAATGCATAACGAGGTTTTCTAAATGCGATATTGCCATCTTGTCGGCTGCTGTAGCCGATTATACAGCTGTAAAGGTCGAAAAGGAAAAGATGAAAAAGGGCGCTGATTCAATTACACTCTCGCTTAAGCCTACAGTCGATATTGCAGCATCCCTGGGAAAAATAAAAAAGGCATCGCAGCTGCTCGCCGGCTTTGCCCTTGAGACAAATAATGAAATAAAAAACGCTACAGCAAAGCTGAAGAGGAAAAACCTGGATCTGATTGTGCTTAATTCATTGAAGGAGCCTGGCGCAGGTTTTGAGCATTCTACAAACAAAATAACCATAATTGACAAGTACAATAATATTGATAAATTTGAGTTGAAATCAAAAGAAGAAGCTGCCAGGGATATTCTCGACAAAATTGTTTCAATGATCAAATAATTTACACGGATGGTAAAAATCCGCTTTCTTAAATATGTAGTGCTATCAATCCTTCTTATCATCCCGGGCATTGCCTTATCCCAGGAACTCAACTGCAATGTCCAGATTTCAGCCCAGAAGATCCAGGGATCAAACCGGGAAGTCTTTGAAAACATGCAGCGCGACATTTATGAGTTCATGAATAATACGGTCTGGACCAACCATGTATTCACTTATTCTGAAAGGATAGAATGCTCCATTCTTATCAACCTGACCGACCAGTTATCAGCAGATGAATTCACGGGTACCATTCAGGTCCAGCTGAAGCGACCTGTTTTTAACACCACCTATAATTCCACAGTATTGAATTTTATTGATAACAGCTTCAGATTCAGGTATGTTGAATTCCAGCCGCTTGAATTTGATCCTACCACTTACCGATCGAACCTCGTGTCCGTTCTTGCCTACTATACTTACATGATTCTTGGTTTTGATGCCGACACATTTTCCCCTGAGGGGGGTACAGAGTACTTTCAGATGGCAGAGAAGATCGTCACAAATGCTCAGAATGCTCCCGAAGCCGGATGGAAGCCTTATGATGGATCCAGGAACAGGAACAGGTACTGGCTGGTTAAAAACACGCTCGATAAGGAATATGAAGGAGTCAGACAGTTCCTTTTTGAATACTATATTAACGGGCTCGATAAAATGGAATCAAAGATATCTGAAGCCAGGAACAGCATCGTGGAAAGCCTGAAGCTAGTACAGGACGTCTACAGGAGAAAACCTGATCCATTCATGTATATTGTCCAGGTTTTAATGGACGCCAAAAACGATGAGCTTGTCAATATTTTTACAGAATCATTTCCTGAAGAAAAAAGCAGGGTTGTACAGATACTTACCGAAATAGATCCTTCTAACAAGACAAAATATGAGAAGATCAGTTCGGCAAATTGAAAATAATTTCAGTGTATGCTGGTAAAACTTTATGTTCAAAACTATGCGCTTATTAAGGATCTGGACGTTGAACTTGAAGACGGACTGACAATTATAACCGGCGAGACAGGTGCGGGCAAGTCTATTCTTCTTGGAGCCCTCTCTCTGATACTCGGAACCAGAGCCGATTCATCAGTATTACTCAAAAAGAACGAAAAATGCGTGGTTGAGGGTACTTTCAGGATCGAGAATTATGACCTGTCTGAATTCTTCGCATCTAATGAACTGGATTATGAGCCTGTCTCAATTTTAAGAAGAGAGATAAACCCTGCAGGAAAATCAAGGGCATTTATAAATGACACTCCGGTTACCATTAACCTGTTGAAGGAGCTGGGAGACCGCCTTATTGATATTCATTCCCAGCACCAGACCCTTATGCTCCATGATAATTCTTTCCAGCTGAACGTAATCGATTCTTTCGCCGGAACGTCAAAGCTGAAAGATGAATACAAGCTGGTTTACAACAATTTCCGCATGCTGTCGAGGGAGTTTGATCAGTTGGCGGAAAAAGCTGACCGGAACAAAGCTGACCTCGAATATTTACAGTTCCAGCTTAACCAGCTCGAGGATGCGAAACTCCGGGAAGGGGAGCAGGAAGAACTTGAAAAGGAACAGGAACTGCTGAGCCATGCCGAAGAGATTAAACTCGGACTTAGTAACGCTTCAAACCTTTTCTCATCTGATACTACCTCGGTATTGATGTTATTGAAGGAAGCAAAAGCAGCTCTTTCAAAAATAGCAGAATTCCTTCCGAATGGTGAAGAAATTCTCCGAAGGAGTGAATCTTCGTTTATTGAGCTGAATGACCTGGCCGGAGAGATTGAAAAGCTTGCGGCAACAATTGACGCTGATCCGCATCGTCTCGCCAAGGTTAATGACAGGCTCGATACTTTATACTCGTTGAATCAGAAGCATCGTGTAACCGGGCTTAATGAACTTATTGCAAAAAGGGAAGATATCCGGAAACAGCTGAAATCAATCGTGACCAGTGATGAGCGGATGTCTCAGGTTGAGGACGCCCTGAAGATAGAGACTGCTATTCTGAAAAGCCTTTCTGAAGGTATTTCTGTTAAAAGGAAGAACATTCTGGCTGATGTCGAAAAGAAAATTATCGATTTGCTGAAGCAGCTCGGAATGCCCAATGCAAAATTCCGGGTTTCATTGACAAAGCTCCAGGATTTTACTTCCTCAGGTACAGACCATGCCGACTTTCTCTTTTCTGCAAACAAACAGATTGAGCCTGAAAACCTTTCTAAAATTGCTTCCGGCGGTGAATTGTCAAGGGTGATGCTCAGCCTTAAGTCGCTTCTTACAAAAAACAATAACCTCCCTACAATTATATTTGATGAGATCGATGCTGGTGTTTCAGGGGAAGTGGCTGATAAGGTTGGACAGATACTTGCAGGAATGGGAAAATACATGCAGGTGGTGAATATTACACATCTCCCGCAGGTAGCCTCCAGGGGGACGAAACACTACTATGTCTATAAGGATGATTCAGGCGATTCAACAATTACACGGGTTAAATTGTTAACTCATGAAGAGAGGGTAAACGAGGTCGCAAAGCTTTTAAGTGGCAGTGAAATAACTGAAACAGCGATCCGTAATGCGAAGGAGCTTCTGAAGGCCGCTGGGAAATAAATACTCCATTTATTTTTTCCCCGGGGGGAAATGAAGAACCACCTCCTTCTCCTGTTGGGGAAGGCTGGAAAGAGGTAAAAATAAAAGATATTAAAAATGGAAGGCTCATTATTAAAAGGGAAAAAAGGAATTATTTTCGGTGCCCTGAATGAAAAATCGATTGCCTGGCAGGTAGCTTTGAAATCCTGGCAGCAAGGAGCACTGCTTGTTCTGACAAATTCTCCTGTTGCAGTTAGGATGGGGTCAATAAATGAGTTGGCTGAGATCACCGGAAGCAAGATCATCACTGCCGATGCTACAAAGATGGAAGATATTGATGCTCTGCTTACAGAAAGCATGAAGGTTTTCGGTGGGCAGTTTGATTTTATCCTTCATTCAATTGGCATGTCTCCCAACGTAAGAAAAGATATCCCCTACGAGCAGACAAGCTATGATAATATGCTGAAGACATTCGATATCTCCGCACTTAGTTTTCACAGGATTCTGCAGACAGCTTACAAGCTTGATGCAATTAGGGAATGGGGTTCAGTCGTGGCCTTGTCATACGTGGCAGCTCAGAGGACCCTGTCCGGTTATAACGACATGGGTGATGCAAAAGCGCTCCTTGAATCTATTGCACGCAGCTTCGGATATATTTACGGACGCGACAGGAAAGTCCGCATCAATACTATTTCGCAATCACCAACTCCTACGACTGCCGGAAGTGGCATTCATGGTTTTGATTCTCTTATCGACTTTTCTGAAAGAATGTCGCCCCTCGGCAATGCAACGGCAGAAGAGTGTGCCGATTATTGCGTTGCACTTTTTTCTGACCTTACAAGAAAAGTAACCATGCAGAACCTTTTTCACGACGGTGGATTTTCAAGCATGGGCATGAGCCTTAAAGCAATAGAACAATACAAAAAGAGTTTTGAGGATTGCCCATGATAAGTAAAATTACTTACTATCTTTAGTATAAATACCTCTTTTTAAATCACCCTGCTGACGTGCAGGGTGATTTGTTTATTTTTGATTGTACCAAAACTTACCGCAATGCTGAATCTGATCATTCTCATTATATTGTACATCACCTTGCCGGTGATTCTGATCTGGCTGACAACAAAGTTTGTTTTTTTTAAAAAACTTGGAGCGGTAGTTCTCGCATATGCTCTCGGTATCATTATTGCCAACATTGGTATTCTGCCTAAAGCAAGCGAAGCATTCCTTAAAGAAACTGTAGCAAAGGAAAGACCATATATACCCGAGAAAGAAGCTACTGAGATGCTTGCTGCCGGTACACTAACGGAAAAGGATATCAGGGCAAATAATGTAGCTACCATCCAGGATAGTGTACAGTCTGCGTTAATCCCGCTTGCTTTGCCATTAATTCTTTTCTCCCTTAGCGTCAGAAGATGGCTGAAGTTTTCGGGTAAAGGATTTCTTTCAATGATCCTTGCACTGATATCTGTAAGTGTTATTGTTGCAACTGGATACATGATATTCGGGGAGAAAATTCCCGAGGGAAACAAGGTAGCAGGTATGCTGATAGGAACCTATACAGGAGGTTCCATAAATATGGCAGCGTTAGCAATAGCTCTTAAAGTTCAGCCATATACTTTTATAATGACAAATACATATGATATGATGGTAGGGGGGCTGACAATACTATTCTTTATCACAGCAGGACCGGCTGTCTTCAGATTTATCCTCCCGCCTTTTAAAAGTCAAGTAGTTCGGAACAATGAAAAGATCGATATTGCCGGCATGGAAAAAGAGATGGCTGAAGAATTTGATGACTATTCAGGGATATTTAAAAAGAGTATACTTCTACCGCTTCTTGGAGCCCTCGGACTTTCAGTACTCATTTTTGCAGCAGGGTTTGGCATGAGTATGCTCATGCCAAAAATTCCCCTGCTTATCTCAGTTATACTGACTATTACTACTCTTGGCGTAGCCGCATCATTTATCCCGAAGGTGAGACAGATCAAAAAAACTTTCCAGCTGGGTATGTTCTTTATTACCGCATTCTCACTCGTAATCGCCTCAAGATGTGACCTTAGCGTGTTCTTTCAGGTTAAATATATTAACATTCTCCTATTTGTTACATATGCGTATTTCGGATCACTTATCCTGCATCTCATCCTTTCATGGATATTCAGGGTTGATGCTGATGATTACCTCATCACCACCACAGGTTTTGTCTATTCTCCGCCGTTTGTACCAATGGTAGCAGCAGCACTTAAGAATAAGGATGTCATTCTTACAGGCCTGGCAACCGGAATTATCGGCTGGATTATTGGCAACTACATTGGTGTAGCCTTTAGTATGTGGCTGGGTAAGATCTAGAACATATAATTCAATCCTATTGAGAACCCGATATTGCCATCCTGTGCATTTAAAGCTTTTCCAATGTCAACGGCAATTACGAAGTTCTGGTTCATGACAGGCAAGATGCTTATGCCGACATCCTGGTGAAGCTTATCCTTTCCGCCATGGAAGTAATCAGAATACTGATCTGTCGGAGCAATTACGGCGAGGCCGGCAGTAAGATTTGATTCGGAAGGGAGTTCAATATCCTTAGTCACTACGCCGAAATCATAAAAGGCATCCAGCCCGAGATAGCAATCCTGTTTCAGGAATTTGAAATAGATCGGCTTCCAGCGAAGTTCCACGTTTCCCAGAAAGAACCCGTCACCAATAACCCTGTTCCTCAGAACACCCCTGAGCGTGCTTGATCCTCCAAGTCCCTCACTGGTCGCACCCGTAAGCATGGAAGTGATGAACTGAGACTGATAAAAGAAAGGAACCTTTCCGGAAAGCGTGGTTTGATAACCCAGTCTGTAAACCAGCGCAAGATTCTTTTCGACAAGAGTGAAGTACTGGCGGTGGGTTATATAAAACCTTGAGAATCCCCAGTCGTTTCCCAGAAATTTCGGAGCTATCTCAATACCCATTTCTGTCCAGATACCTTTCATGGGGTTAGGCCGGTTATCGCGGCTATCCCATGTGATACCTATCTTTATTGTGTTTACCCAACCGCCATCGGCCTCATTAGGGGAGATCAGTCCAAGTGTCTGGTACATCTTAAATAATCCCGGCATTACAGTATTATATGGGAGCTTATCTTTCCTGCCTTTGTTTAGTTTTGGAATATTGACCGTATCGATCATAAAATCCTGGATTGCGAACCCGGCGCTCCATTTGATATGTTCTCCGGACAACTTTCCCTGGAAATCATTTTTAAACCTGAACTCGTTCCTCTTAAAACGGTAAAAATCAGCACTCCTGTATGGATCGACAGGCCCTGTTGCCTTGTCATATTTCTCCCAGTCTGAATTATAAACTGATTCATATCCATTGAAACCATAAAAATCAGTAGCCGCATCTGGAAGATAGCTCAGGTCACTTGTCATATGAACACCAGGGATAAGGTGATTTGACTCATACATCATCCTGAAGATTCCGCTGCCTTTTGTGTAATGCGAAACTTCGGTGTAGGTGTGATCAAAATAATCGGGATAAGTGCTGCCGTCACCATAATTGTAAAATTCCACAAGGGCTCCATACTGAAAACCAAGGTTGGAATCATAAGTGGTTGCAGGAAGGGCTCCGCCGAATTTCCATCCGGTCTTCACCTTCTTCTCCTGTCCCGATACTGAAAGTGCCACTAAAGCCATAAGAATAACTGAAAAAATCTTTTTCATAGGTATAGTTTTGGTTGACAAAGTTAAAGATAAAGAAAAATGGAATTGAACACCACTTTTTTTAATAATTGCTACCTTAGGCAATAATTTTTACGACTTAATACTTATATGGGCCTGCTTATAAAGAATATTAAAGGGCTGATCCAGGTTGAAGATGATCCAAAGCTGAAAGTGTGCGGAAAGGAGATGTCATTAATTGGCACTATTTCAGATGCTTATCTTTATCTTGAAGGAGGCCTTATTTCTGATTTCGGCCCAATGAGTTTACTCAACGATAATCAGCGATTATCTGATCCCTCAGAAAACTCAATAATTGATGCATCCGGGAAGTTTGTTTTTCCCTCATTCTGCGATTCTCATACACATCTTGTTTATGCTGGAAGCCGTGAAGGTGAATTTACCGATAAGATCAGGGGGCTGACTTATGAAGAGATAGCGCTAAGGGGTGGCGGGATACTGAATTCTGCATTAAAATTGAAGGAAACATCTGAGGATGAATTGTTCAGGCAATCGATGGTTCGAATCGATGAAATAATAAGTAAGGGAACAGGAGCTGTTGAGATAAAAAGCGGATATGGGCTCTCTCTTGAAGCAGAGCTTAAAATGCTTAGAGTAATCCGGAAAATAAAGGAGAGATCCCCTTTGGAAGTTAAGGCTACTTTTCTTGGCGCGCATACTGTACCTATTGAATATATGGGCAGAAGGCCGGATTATGTCGATCTTGTTATTAATGAAATGATACCCGTTGTTGCATCTGAGCAGCTTGCAGATTATATAGATGTTTTCTGCGATGAAGGCTTTTTTACGACAGTAGATACTGAAAGGATACTTATGGCAGGCCTTAAGTACGGTCTTACGGCAAAGATACATGCAAATGAGCTTGCTTTTTCAGGTGGTGTGCAGGTTGCGGTAAAATACAATGCACTTTCGGTTGACCATCTCGAACGATCGGGAGATGATGAGATTGAAGCACTTATAGGATCAGGAACCATGCCTACGCTGCTCCCTGGCTCAGCTTTCTTTCTGGGTTTGCCTGATGCTCCGGCAAGAAAAATGATCGATGCCGGCCTGGCACTGGCTCTGGCATCGGACTATAACCCCGGGTCATCGCCTTCAGGCAATATGAACCTCGTGATGTCAATGGGCTGTATCAAGCTGAAGATGCTGCCAGTGGAGGTGATAAATGCAATTACGATAAATTCGGCTTATGCAATGGGATTATCGGAGACGCATGGGTCAATAGCCAGAGGCAAAGTTGCTAATGTGTTTATAACAAAAGAGATACCATCACTTGAGTTCCTGCCTTATGCTTTTGGCAGCGACCTGATTGAAACAGTAATCTTGAAAGGTAAAATAATATAACTCTGTGTAACTCTGTGGTACTCCGGATTTCCTCTGTGTAAGTTCTTAAGATTTTATTAGTTACACAGAGATCCACAGAGAAGCACAGAGGGCCACAGAGATAATGGATTTAATATAATGATTGATAAGAAGATCATAGAGTGTGTTCCGAATTTCAGTGAGGGAAGGGATATGTCTGTAATTAAGCTGATTACAGATGTTATTGAGTCTATGGATGGAGTTAAGCTGCTTGATGTTGATCCCGGGAAAGATACTAACCGCACGGTAGTTACATTTGTCGGTAATCCAGAGGCTGTATCCGAGGCAGCTTTCAGAGCTGTTAAAAAAGCATCAGAGATAATTGATATGTCAAAGCATCATGGAGCTCACCCTCGTATGGGTGCTACCGATGTGTGCCCGTTTATACCTGTATCAGGGATTACAATGGAGGAGACTGCAAAGTATGCCAGGATGGTGGCTGAAAGGATTGGCAATGAACTGAAGATACCAGTGTATTGCTATGAAAATGCAGCCTTTGAAGATAAGAGAAGAAACCTTGCAAGCTGCAGGGCAGGGGAGTATGAAGGACTAAAAAAGAAACTCGAAGATCCGGCATGGAAGCCCGATTTTGGTCCCGCTGTTTTCAATAAGTTTTCAGGTGCGACAGCAGTAGGAGCCAGGGACTTTCTGGTTGCATTCAATGTAAATCTGAATACTACTTCAATCCGCCGGGCAAACGCAATTGCATTTGACGTCAGGGAAAAGGGCAGAAAAGTTAAAAATGAAGAAGGCAAAGAAATAAGTGTACCCGGTACACTTAAAAGTGTCAAGGCAATCGGCTGGTATATTGAAGAGTATGGAATTGCGCAGATATCAATGAACCTCACAAACATTTCCATAACTCCGGTTCATATAGCTTTTGACGAGGTATGCCGCAAAGCAGATGCACGCGGTGTAAGAGTTACAGGCTCAGAACTGGTGGGCCTTATCCCTCTTAAAGCTATTCTTGATGCTGGAATATACTTCCTTGAAAAACAGCAGAGATCGGCGGGAGTATCAGATTCCGAACTTATTAAAATTGCAGTTAAATCGATGGGGATGAATGATATCCATCCATTCATTCCCGAAGAAAAAATAATTGAATATGTCATGGCTGAAAAAGGGAAAAGAAAACTGGTTGATATGAGTCTCAGATACTTCATGGATGAGACTGCGTCCGAATCACCTGCACCAGGAGGCGGATCAATCTCGGCTTATCTTGGAGCGCTTGGAGTTGCCCTGGGCACTATGGTCGCTAATTTATCGTCTCATAAAAAAGGGTGGGACGAAAGGTGGAAGGAGTTCTCCGTCTGGGCTGTCAGAGGGAAAGAGATCCAGAACAGGCTTCTTGAACTTGTGGATGAAGATACTGAAGCTTTTAACAGGATCATGGATGCATTCGGACTTCCTAAAAAGACAGAGGAAGAGAAGCAGCTGAGAAAGAAAGCAGTCCAGGATGCTACTAAGGATGCAATAATGATTCCGCTGAAAGTAATGGAAACGGCATCTTCGGGATTTCCACTTATAAGGGAGATGGTGGAAAAAGGAAACCCTAACTCTGTTACTGATGCCGGGGTAGGAGCACTTGCCATCCGGTCGTGCGTCAGGGGAGCCTTCCTGAACGTGAAAATAAATGCAGCAAGTCTTGATGACAGGAAGTTTACTAAGGATATTATAAATAAGGGTTCGGCTATTGAAGAAAATGCAATCCTTGAAGAAGAGGCAATCCTTAAAATGGTTGAAGCTGAAATAGCCAGACAATCACGAAATTAGACGTTTTATCATCCTGAGATGATGACTATACTTACCTGATTCCGGCCGGTATATTCCCTGGTGGTCGATGGAATCGATCCTGACCCTTCCTGATGCATGAATTACAAGGCCTCGTGACACTATCATTCCTACATGAGATATCCTCCCGCGATCATCATCAAAGAAAACAAGGTCGCCGGGTATCGTCTCATCTATAAAACTGATCTCTTTTCCTGATTCTGCCTGCTGCCAGCTGTTACGCCTGATTTTGATTCCGTGGATCTTGCACACTAGCTGGGTAAGTCCCGAACAATCAATACCTGAAGGAATACGCCCGCCCCATATGTAGGGACTATTAATGAATTTCATCGCAGTATCCGGAAGAGAATCGCTGGCGGTAATATAGCTATTTTTGAATTCCTTGCCCGCTGTAAAAATATTATTTCCGGCATAAAATGTCTTCTCTTCAAAATCAGGAGAATATATCTCGCACCCCGGTTCAAGAACAAGTTTTGTCTTGTCGCTTTTATAGCAGAGCAGGTTTTTGTTCAGTACATGGCCACAACTATCGCCCTGGACAATTGAATGCTGAACATGATCTAAATCAATCCACCCCTGGTAATTATCGAAATCAGTCTCGACTTTTATCCAGTGACCTACCTGGTCAATGACAGCATATTTTTCCCCGAACAGGACCTCACTAAGCATTTCCGATCTGTGCGACGGACCTGATCTTAAAGGGACGAACACGTTTTCACAAATATATTTTTCCATCTCGCTTGATTGTTGCATTCCAAAATTAGTCAAAAGTTTTAAACCACCTTAAAATATGAAAATCCACTCTTTCAGAAAATTCCTCTATTTTTGATCCTGCATTTATATTTCAACAATGTCAGAGATTATCCCGCAAAGGAAAAAATTGTCTTTCACAAAAAAGGGAATTATAAATTTGGTTCTTTTCTGTGCCAGCATTGCCGGTGTCACTGCCATTATATTGCATAATGCAAAAGTGACAATGCTTGAAACTACAGGTACACTGATAGTTGTTGCATTATGTTACTTGATTTTATTTCTGTTTCTTCTTCAATTCCGCCACGAAATACTCAATGTATCAAGGAAAATACTGTTCATGCTGCTGATCATTTTTGTATTTGTTCTCCTTACAAAATATGTAACGGGCAAATTTGGGAATGACCTGATTTTTATCGTTCCGTTTGCCATTATACCTGTTATTATCAGGACATTTTATGATTCTCGCCTGGCCCTTTTCATTCTTCTCATCACAGTTATGCTCTCAGGCCAGGTGGTTGTTCAGCCTTTTGAATTTATTCTCATGAGCTTTATCTCAGGCATGGTTGCGATTTTTACATTGACAAATATTTACAAGCGTACAAGACTGTTTTTTACTTCAGCTTCTGTAATAATCAGCTTATCAGGACTATATCTTGGAATCTGCCTTATGCACAATGGTGATCTTCATAAGTTTCTGTTGTCAGATTTGATCATGTTTTGCGGAAACGGAGTGCTGGTTTTGCTGAGTTATCCGCTAATAATTATTTTTGAGCAGAGGTTTCTCCTGATTTCCGAAACTACATTGCTGGAATTGTCAGATACAAATCAGCCGCTCCTGAGAAAACTAGCCGAGGAGGCACCCGGATCATTCCAGCATTCGCTCCAGGTGGCAAACCTGGCGGAAGAAGCTGCACGGGCCATTGGTGCTCATCTTCTGCTTGTAAGAGCAGGAGCACTTTATCATGATATCGGAAAAATTGCAAATCCCTTTTACTATATTGAAAACCTGGCAGACGGGGTTAGCCCTCATGAAGGACTAAGCCCCGGGGAGAGTGCAAAAGTGATTATCAACCATGTGAAAAATGGTGTGATTCTTGCAAAGAATTATAAGTTGCCGGTCCAGATAATTGACTTTATCCGAACTCACCACGGGACAACTATTGCATATTATTTCTACAAGAAATTTCTCGATGAAAATCCCGGGAAAACGAAGATGGTGAAGGATTTTGAATATCCCGGGCCAAAGCCGTTTTCGAAAGAGACTGCCGTGGTAATGATGGCTGACGCAGCTGAAGCTTCATCAAGAAGCCTTGGGAAGTATACCGAAGAGGGTATCAGTGAGCTTGTTGAAAGGATTTTATATTTACAGGAGCAGGATGGACAGTTCTCAGATGTACCGCTTACATTTAAAGATATTTCGGATATAAAGGCTGTCTTTAAAAAAAGGTTGTCAAATATCTACCATCCAAGGATCGCTTATCCTGAGAGGATCTAGCGCATGTCGACAATATCAGCATCCTTGTATTTTCCCTGCGGGAAAGTGAATATTCCCTGATCAGGCACCTCTTTTAAATTATAATCATTTACCAGGAGGGTAATAATAATTCCGTCCCTTTTCTTGTATTCAAAGCTCTTCAGCACCAGTGATGGCTTTTCAAGAAGAAGTCTTACCCTGATTATATCATTCTTAATATCAACCGGGTAAAGATCAATCATGTATGAATCCTGCTTTTCTTCAATCAGCCTTGTTTTATATCCTTTTTTGTACATGGAGAAAATAAGTGAAGGCTGACTCTGGAATGAATTATCCTTCTTGCCGGGTTTTGTGATGGTAACCTCCTGCTCAGCCGGCAGATAACTCCAGGAAGTCTCACCGTTGAACCACACAATGTTATCGGGAAGATCAAGCTTATAGCTGTCTTTACTGAGAATAACCGAGCCGGCAAGCGTGTCCTTCGTATTTTCAATCTGGTCGACAGTAATCAGCAGAAATTTCATCGATACTGAAGGAGCAGATGAAGCGATCGAGGAGAACTTATCAAGAACAGTGGTTGCTTTAGGATCGTTCTGACCCAATGCGTTAATTGTCAGAAGGATAGAAATAAAACTAAAAAGTATAAGCTTTTTCATCTCACTTGTTTTATTCAAGGCTCTTCAAAATCTGTTCCAAAGCTATCGAATCGGAGCAAAGAACGTCTCTGGCTTTACTCCCTTCAAACGGGCCAACGATTCCTGCAGCCTCAAGCTGATCAATAATCCTTCCTGCCCTGTTATATCCGATGGAGAGTTTTCTCTGGATCAATGATGTTGATCCCTGCTGATGCTGAACAACAAGTCTTGCCGCATCATCAAACATCGGGTCACGCTTCTTAAGATCCACATCCAGCACACCGCCCTCGCTGTCATCAATAAATTCCGGCAGATGCATTGCATCGGGATAACCCTGCTGCGAACCTATGAATTCAGTCAGTTCCTCAATTTCAGGAGTATCAATGAAGGCGCACTGGACCCTGACCGGTTCATTCCCTGATGAAACAAGCATATCACCACGTCCTACCAGCCTGTCAGCGCCGGTGGCATCAAGGATTGTACGCGAGTCGATCGAAGAGAAGACACGGAATGCGATCCTTGTAGGGAAATTAGCTTTAATGAACCCCGTGATAATATTTGTTGATGGCCGCTGCGTCGAAATGATGAGATGAATGCCTATTGCCCTTGCCAGCTGTGCAAGCCTTCCGATAGGACCTTCAATCTCACGTCCTGCAGTCATTATAAGGTCAGCAAATTCATCAATAATCAGTACAATGTACGGGAGATACTTATGACCTTTTTCGGGATTTAGTTTCCTGGATATGAATTTTTCATTATACTCCTTAATATTCCTTGACTGGGCTCCCTTCAGAAGTTCCAGCCTGTTGTCCATCTCGATGCACAGGGAATGCAGAGTATTGATAACCTTTTGGGTATCAGTGATTATTGCATCTTCCTCACCCGGCAGCTTCGCAAGGAAATGACGCTCAATTTTTGCATAGAGCGGCAGTTCAACTCTTTTGGGGTCAATAAGCACAAATTTGATCTCTGACGGATGCTTCTTATAGAGTATTGAGGTAATAATTGCATTTATACCGACTGATTTGCCCTGGCCTGTAGCTCCGGCAACCAGGAGATGTGGCATCTTGGTAAGGTCAACAATAAATGGATCATTTGTTATAGTGCGCCCGAGAGCAAGCGGAATATCGAATTTTGTCTC
Source organism: Bacteroidales bacterium (assembly GCA_003152835.1). Taxonomy (GTDB): domain Bacteria; phylum Bacteroidota; class Bacteroidia; order Bacteroidales; family VadinHA17; genus LD21. The sequence goes on from PMBC01000030.1 coordinate 15,726, forward strand.
CTGGAAGGCCTTTGAGGTGATAAGTGACCGCATTGAAACAATTTCTGGTTTCTTGTTAGGCACCTCGATACCTACAGTTCCCCTTCCTGGAATAGGGGCAATGATCCTGATACCCAGCGCAGACAGGCTCAGGGCAATGTCATCTTCAAGCGATTTTATCCGGGCAAGTCTTACACCCCTTTCCGGAACTATCTCATAAAGTGTGACTGTGGGTCCCACTGTGGCGGAAATCTGCCTGATGCTTACCTTATATTCGCTAAGGGTCTTTATAATATTTTCCTTATTCTCAAAAACTTCGTTATTGTCAAATGAACTTTCCGACTTATGTTCCTTAAGTATTGAAACCGGAGGGAATTTGTACCTGGAAAGATCAAGGCGCGGATCATAATTTTCCATCAGATGAGTTACCTCCTCATCACTCAGGATATCCTTTGCTTCAGGTTTTGTTACATCCATTTCAACTTTATCCTTTGCAGGTTCAGGAATTATCTTGCTGTCATTATCGAGGTCACGGATCAGTGATCCCGTGGCAGCTGCAGTTTCAAGTGCTGCGCCATGATCTGCATCAACATCAATGTTCTCAATCAGATGATCTGTTGTCTGAGGCCTGTTTTTGATCAGGAACTCTACATCGCCGGCACTGCTTTCGTTATCACCTTCAATTCTCCCATCATGAAGGACGGTAGTTACAATATCTTCTCCGGCAGGAACATCCGTCGCTTCTGCTTCTTTTTTGCGTTTAAACAACCCGGGAGGTAACTTAATGTTGAATTTTGAAGGGTGAAATTTCAATGCAAAGATGAGATATGAAATGGTTATAAATAACAGCAGAATGCCTGTTCCTGGTTTTCCCATAAAGGCGTTCAGCCAGCGTGTTATAGTGTAACCCTGTGCGCCGCCCGGACCGCTCATCAGGTAACCTCCTCCTTCACCGAAAACAAAACCCAGAATAAGTGACAGAATAATTGCGGCAAAAGTGAATTTTGCAACAAGGCTCCATGGCCTTATTTTAGGAAAGTTCAGAAGGTAAAGGCCAATGGCGCCAAAGATCATCGGAATGAAGAAAGCGCCGAAGCCAAATCCATAACCAATAATCATTTTTGCAAGGAAGTGACCGCCCTTTCCACCCCAGTTCTTTACCTGGACATCAGGACCAGATACAATATCTGAGTTGGGAATGCTCTGGTCTGTTTTCCACCAGAACAGGTAAGCTATGCATGCAAGAAGGAGGTATACTGCAAATCCTGTTATAAGAATGCCAAAAATAAATTTTATCCTTTCATCCGTAAAGAAGGGTTTTGATTTAGCAGGCGCCTTTATATTTTTAACGGTTTTCTTAGGATTCTCTTCCTTTTCCTTATTCATGACAAGCTAAAAAAAATGCAACGCAAAGGTAATAATTCTGAAGCTGGCACAATTGATGGATTTTAGTTTTTATGAACAGAAGGAGTAAAAAACGAACACATCTCCGGCTGCCGGCAACCGGTAATCGGTAACCGGTAAACGGTTTTACAGGCTGATCATTTTGTTCATAAACTTATCGATCTCATCCCTTGAGATCCTCATGTATTTCTCCCTTCTTTCGAATACCCTGTCAAGGATATCTTTTTTATAGACAGTTTCGGCTGTGAAATGCATTTCCGCTGTTCCCATCTGGAAGAAGAAATCCATAAGAACACCATCTATTTCACGGTATGGATTAGCGGCATTGGGATTCTTGATGCTTATCTCATTGGTATACCATATCTGGTGGACTCTGTCTTTATTCCCGGTAAGGATAACTTCAGCGTTTTTGCAATTGAATCCACAGATCACAGAGGTTTTTGAGGTCTTTCTGACCACCATGTTTTTCATTGCGTCAAATCCGGGTGGTGGTTCTCCCGGGTTGGCAGAATAGAAATATCTCCAGGTCAGAAGACTGATATACGTATCAAATATTCCTTTTTCAGGGTTGGCGAGGTTCATTATCCCTGAATTTCCAAATGGAGCTGATATATCAAAAAGAATATTATTATTTTTAAATGAAACAATGAGATTCCTGGGCATTACTTCCTTCGGCATTATGCCAACATTGCCCAGATATTCAATCGAATAATGGATCTCACCCTGATTAATGTTTTTATCAACCTTATTTCTGCAGGAATACCCTGAAAAAGTAACGATGCAGGCAATAATCAATTCGGATCTGAATCTCACTGATCTTTTTTTTGAAAATCAAATTTAGCGTTTTTTTTTAATTTCAGTCCTGAAGGCATATAATTATACAGTCAGACCGGATTTAACATGTCGATGCTTTCTTTGTTATTATTCTTTGTATTATCTGATTTTCGGCAGATCAATGGATTTTAATAGCTTTGTGTTTCTGTGTTCGTTTACTATAGTTTAATTAAAGAAAAGTATCATAGTAATGGAGAAGAAACTGGCAGTTGTGGCACTTGGAGGAAATGCCTTGTTAAGGGGTGATCAGGCTGGTACAATAGATGAACAGGAGAAGAACACCACTGAAACACTGGAGAACCTTGTTTTCCTGGTCAGGGAAGGTTATGACCTGGTAGTTACCCATGGCAACGGGCCACAGGTGGGTAATATCCTGATGCGCAATGATGCAGGCGAGCAGATTTACAACATAGCCCAGATGCCCGTTGATATTTGTGTTGCAGATTCGCAGGGCGGCATCGGATATATGATTGAAAGGATGTTCAGGAATGTGCTTAACAAACATGGTATTGATAAGAATGTCGTTTGCGTTGTAACCTCCGTTGTTACTGATATTAATGATCCTGCCTTCAGCGATCCTCAGAAAAGGATTGGCAAGATTTATATAAAAGAACAGGCTGATGAGCTTGCTTCAAAAAAAGGATGGATTTTCAGGGAGGAGATTAAGAATGCAGGCGGCTTCAGGCGTGTGGTCCCTTCTCCAGTTCCTAAAGACGTAATGAATCAGTCAATCATCCGCGAACTTGCCAGACAGGGCAATATAGTTATTGCTGCCGGCGGTGGAGGGGTTCCGGTTTATCTTGATGAGAAGAATGATGTGAGGCCGGCCGAAGCGGTAATTGACAAGGATCTTGCATCTTCCCTTCTGGCTTCCCTGATCGGGGCTGATGAATTTTACATTCTGACAGATGTCCCTTATGTCTATATTAACTATAAAAAACCTGATCAGCAGATAAAGGAATTCCTGAATTATGCCGATGCTCTTAAATACCTGAATGATGGTCAGTTTACCAAAGGAAGCATGGCTCCGAAAATCCAGGCTTGCCTTAACTTTATCCGCCAGGGAGGTAAAAAAAGTGTCATCACTGAGGCATTCAAGCTGGCCGACACCAAATATGGTTCGAAGATTACAATGGAATATGAAGACGACCGACGGTAAGGATGTATCAAAAAAGAACTTACACAGAGTTCCACAGAGAACCACAGAGTTGCACAGAGATAACCTCTGTGTAACTAACAAGTACATCTGAAAATAATTTATTCTTACATTTGCCCATTAATTAATTTGTTCTAACTCTAAGTACTCTAGACACTTTAGTCACTTCAAACTTTTTTTTATGAAAATAGATCTACACAACAGACACTTCCTCAAGTTGTTAGACTTCACGCCGGAAGAAATCAACTACTTTCTGGAACTTGCAGCGGAACTTAAAAAAGCGAAAAAGGCAGGAAAGGAGAAACAGCTTCTCAAGGGTAAGAATATTGCCCTGATATTTGAAAAATCGTCGACTAGGACAAGGTGTGCGTTTGAAGTTGCAGCATACGACCAGGGAGCTCGTGTCACTTACCTCGGGCCCAGCGGTTCACAGATCGGACAGAAGGAATCTATGCGAGATACTGCAAGAGTATTGGGAAGAATGTATGATGGCATCGAATACAGGGGGTTCGGACAGAAAATAGTTGAAGAGCTTGCTNNGGAGATGCAAGGTTTAACATGGGCAATTCTCTTATGGTGGGTTCAGCTAAAATGGGCATTGATTTCAGGATCGCTGCTCCGGCTGCATGTCAGCCTGCACAGGAACTTGTCGCAAAATGCCGCGAAATTGCAAAGGAGACAGGCGCTAAAATAACTATTACTGAGAATGTTGATGAAGCCGTCAGGGATGCAGATTTTCTTTATACTGACGTCTGGGTATCAATGGGCGAACCTGAATCGGTCTGGGAAGAAAGAATCAGGCTTCTGAAGCCATACCAGGTTAACATGTCGGTAATTCAGAAGACCGGAAACCCTGGTGTAAAATTTCTGCATTGCCTTCCGGCATTTCATAACCGTGGGACAAAAATGGGAGAGGATATCTACAAAAAGTTTGGTCTTGACGGGCTGGAAGTCACCGAAGATGTATTCGAATCAGAACATTCAATTGTTTTTGATGAAGCTGAGAACAGGCTTCATACAATAAAGGCGGTGATGGTTGCAACTTTGGGAAGTTAGAATCCGGAGTCAGAGTTTGGGGATTGGTGACCGGTAACTGGTAACCTAGAAAATTATGCTATCCACTCCTTTACGAAGAAATATGTCATTACAAATGAGGCAGCAAGCTTCAGCCCTATTCCGGTCATAAATCCAAGAAGGCTTCCGAAGCCTGCCTTAAAGGCATACTTCATATCATCCTTGAATAACAACTCTCCGACAACAGCCCCCACAAATGGACCGATAATGATACCTGCGGGGCCAAGAAATATTCCAATGATCAGGCCGACGGTAGCGCCTCGTGTCCCGTATTTTGAACCTCCGAAACGCTTTGTCCCCCATATTGGAACAATGTAGTCAAGTATTGAAACAACAATGGTAATAGCTGCGAAAACTATAAGGGCACTGCGTGTAAACTCACCGAAACGGGACAAATGAAGCAGGATTATTCCAAGAAAACTGAGCGGTGGCCCTGGCAGCACCGGAACCAGGCATCCTATTATACCAATAAGCATTAAGATAATGCCCAATATCAGGAGTATATAATCAGACATTATTACTTTTTCCCGAGATCATCAAACTCAATGTTGGTAAACTCTTCTGTATTAATGGGCTCCTTATCCTTAATTGCGCTCTTTTCAATAAATGGGGTGGCGATGTGTGGGCCGCCATTTTCATTATTTATATAAGTAACAGCATCTTTCAACCCTTCTGAAAATTTCTCGAAGTCTTCCTTGTAAAGAAAGATTTTATGTTTTTCATAAAATACTTTTCCCTCTTTTCCCATACGTTTTTTGCTTTCAGTAATTGTAAGATAGTAATCATCTTTCCTGGTGGCTTTTACATCGAAAAAGTAGGTTCTTTTCCCGGCACGCACAACTTTAGTGAAAATCTCCTCTTTCTGGTTTTTTTCTTCACTCCCGTTTGGAACATCAGTAATTCCGGTTTCTTCTTCCATTGCTAATCAGGTTAATGTTAGGGTTTTGATTAATAATGTCAAATGTAACAATTATTTTGTCAAATCAAAATCGGGGCAATTAAATGTCCCTGAATTTTGAAAGGTTGTTTTGAAGGTAACAGAAAAAGAGTATTTTTGCAGCGTTAAAATTTGAGGTTCTTTACAGATGATTAGCAGAAGATTATTACGTATTAAAGCCCTGACGGTACTTTACGCTTTTAACCGGAGGGAGGATGATGATCTCCCCAGGGCTGAGAAGGAGTTGATGTTCAGTATCGGAAAGACTTATGACCTTTACCATTATCTTTTGCTTCTGCTTATCGATATAGCTGATATTGCTTCGGAGAAGATAGATCAGGCTTTGCAGAAGAAGATCCCGACCCCGGAGGATCTGAACCCCAACAGGCGTTTCATTGATAATGCAGTAATCTCGCAGTTTAGAAACAACACGGCATTCAAAAAGCATATTTCCTCCAATAAATTTTCATGGGTGAATTATTCCCATATCCCCAGGCTCCTTTACAATAAGATGATTGGCTGGGAAGTCTATGAGGAGTATATGAAATCAGTTACCGGGAACTACCAGACCGATAAGAAATTCATAACCAGGCTTTTCACTGAGTTTATATCAGTTTCCGAAGACCTTCTTGCATGTCTTGAGGAGCAGAGCATCTACTGGAATGATGACATGGAGTTCGTTATAGTGATGATTGAAAAAACGATCAGGAAGATGAAAGCTGATTCCGGTGAGGATTCACCCCTTATGCCCCTCTTCAAGAATGAAGAGGATAAGGAGTTTGTAAAAATCCTTTTCAGAAAAACGATTATGAATTCTAAGAAAACCACTGAACTGATAAATAGCAATACTACAAACTGGGAAGTGGAGCGTATTGCTCTTATGGATATCCTTGTCATGCAACTCGCTATAAACGAAGTAATTGAATTCCCGGAAATTCCGGTCAAAGTGACTCTTAATGAGTATATCGAAATGGCCAAATACTATTGTACTTCAAAAAGCAGTACATTTGTCAATGGAATTCTTGATAATATTATCAAGGAGACCCGTGAGAAGGGGCTTATCAATAAATCCGGAAGAGGATTGATGGGTGATAGCCTGAAAAAAACAAATTAGACTTATATCAGATATTGATGAAAAGATATTTTGCTTACAGCCTTATAATACNNAGGGAAGGCTGTTATAATTTTCACAGAATACGAGCATAATTTTGGCAAGGTTAAGGAGGGGGGGAAAGCAGCATGCATATTTACCTTCAGTAACACCGGAACTGCTGACCTGGTTATAAATTCGGCAGTTGCCAGTTGCGGATGCACTGTGCCAAAGTATTCAGGTAAACCAGTGTCGCCCGGCAAAACAGGCAACATAGAGGTGGTATTTGATACTGAGGGACACAGCGGTATTCAGACTAAAACCATTACAGTCAGGTCAAATGCAACAATACCAGTAGTGATTCTTAAAATAACAACAGAAGTAATAAACACTAATAATAATTAATAATTTTTGCGATGACCAATTTTGCTTTTTTGTCT
>PMBC01000061.1:0-375 GCA_003152835.1 Bacteroidales bacterium
TTTACAAACATAGGGCCTTTAGGGGGATGGGGGCAAAACCTCTGCGGTTAATTATTTCTTTACTTCTTTTACTGCAGCGATAAGTTTCGGCAGCACTATCATTGCATCACCCACTATCCCATACTGAGCTGCTTCAAAGATCGGCGCATCCTTGTCGGTGTTAATCGCGACAATATATTTTGATGAGCTGATCCCAGCCAGGTGCTGAGTTGCCCCTGATATCCCAACGGCTATGTAGAGATTAGGAGCGATTATTTTGCCGGTTTGTCCTGTATGCTCTTCATTAGGCCGCCATCCTTCATCGGAAACGGGACGAGAGCATGCCGTTGCGCCGCCGAGGGCTGATGCAAGTTCAACCAGTGGCGCCCAGTTATC
>PMBC01000061.1:483-22354 GCA_003152835.1 Bacteroidales bacterium
TTGCTTACTCCTGATCCAACGCCTGCTTTAAGCCTGACTGATAACCTGGGTGCGACTCCCTTGCCGGTATTGCTATTCGAAATGACTATTATTTTTACTCCCTCTTTTAAGGCAGCTTCTGAAATAATTGCTGCATATGCCTGACTGTCAAGAACACTGAACTGGTCACCTTCAGCGCATAAGATTTTCTGAGCGCCGTAATTTCCAAGCTTTTTGAGTTCTGATTCTTCGACTTTGCCGATTGAAACAGCGGTAACCGATGTTCCTGCCATTTTTGCTACAGCTGATGCATAGGATACCAGTTCAAATGATAGTTTTTTAAATTTCCCGTCCCAATTCTCGGTATATACTAAAACTGACATAAATGTTAGAGTTTAAAATTTACAAATCAAATTACTTTAGCTTCATTCCTGAGAATGTCAATAAGTTCTCCCGGGTTTTCAGCATCAATGAATCTGCAGGCTGAACGGGGAGCCGGTTTTTCAAGGACCACAATGTTTGTCAGGGTCTCCACGGCCAAAGGTTCATACACCTTGATCTGTTTTGTCCTGGCAAGCATAATGCCCCTCATTGAAGCAATCCTGGGCTCTTTTGCAATTCCTTTCTGCACTATTGCAACAAAGGGAACAGGCAATTCAATGAGCTCCTTTCCGCCATCAATATCGCGGGTTATAATGGGAATTCCATTCTCCATTTTTATCCCGGAAACTGCAGATGCTGAAGGTATTTCGAGGAATTCAGATATCATGCCTCCGACAAGTGACCCGTTATAATCGCTTGATTCTATTCCGCACAAAATAAGATCGAACTGCTCTTTTTTAATCACTTCGGCAAGCTGGGCTGCAACATAGTATGCATCTGATGAATCGGCGTTGACCCTTATTGCATCATCGGCTCCTATAGCAAGTGCCTTTCGCATCACCGGTTCGGAGGATGCAGGGCCGACATGTGCAACCGTAATGGATTTGATACCTGTAGCGGCATCATCCCTGAGCTCGAGCGCCCTGGTAAGCGAGAGTTCATCCCATGGATTGATGACCCACTGGATACCGGCTGTATCAATAGTGGAATTCCCTTCAGCAAACTTTATCTTGGTTGTAGTGTCGGGAACATTGCTTATGCAAACCAGAATCTTCATCTGAATCTTTTATTTATGATATTAATTTATAATACGTTACCTGAATACAAGGTCGTAAATTATATTATATGCGGCGGCAAATATAATAATTTATGAATCACTTTCAAATCACGGAATCATCATTTTTAACATGTGTTCGAAATTAACCATTATAATATATCATTGATTTTCTGTTTATTGTGGACCTATCTGTAACCATTTTATTATGCTGGTCGAAATGGATTATCGCCTTGTCTGATGAAAGTCAAAATTCCAGTCCGCCCAATTACAGAATTAGAAATATATAGTTTAAATTCGCGGCAAATTAAATCAAAAAGTTTTTAAGGAGAGACGTGAAGAGCGCAAAAAGGACATACGGAGCAATTATACTGTCAATGATTTTCTGGTCATTCTCTTTTATCTGGTTTAAAGTAGCCAACCAGACCTTCAGGCCGATAACAATTGTATTTATCAGGCTGACCTTCTCTGTAATTCTTCTTTCCCTGTTTCTCTTTCTCACAAAAGGCTTCGTGAAGATCAGGAAGGAGGACCGGAAATTATTTGTGATGCTGGCAGTGTTTGAACCATTTTTTTACTTCCTTGGAGAAAGCTTCGGTCTCACTTATGTCTCGGCAACCGTTGCATCAGTTCTCATCTCTACAATTCCGGTAGTGGCAACCCTTGGCGCAATGGTTATTTTCAAAGAAAGATTAAAGGCTATCAATTATGCAGGTATCATCATATCATTTATCGGTGTCCTCGTTTTCATTATTAACAGGAACGGCACTCTATCCTTCAATGTGAGAGGGCTGGTGTTACTGATGGTCGCTGTTCTCTCAGCAACAGGATATAATCTTACACTCAGTCGCCTCGTCGGCAAATACAGCCCGGTATTCATTGTAAATATCCAGAATATTATAGGGGCTCTTCTTTTCCTTCCGGTATTTTTAATATTCGATTTTCACCACTTCCTTAGTACTCCATTCTCTTTCACACATTTCGTACCCATCATTGAACTTTCTGTGTTCGCATCATGCGGTGCATTCATACTCTTTGCTTATTCAGTCGGGAATATGGGAATTTCAAAGGCAAACGTATTTTCCAACTGCATTCCTGTTTTTACTGCCCTTTTTTCATTTATTCTCCTGGGTGACAAGCTTACATTACAGAATATTGCCGGAATGGCAATTGTTATAACAGGCCTTTTCCTGTCGCAGATGGATGGACGCCGGAAGAACACCGACGAAGCCCTTATCCTGACCGGGAAGACTGCCTGACCCGGCATCCTGTTCATTAATAATAATTTACAACTTCCGGCGTTTATATAAATTCATGCTATATTTGATTAACAATTGTGCCATGGGCAGGAAATTATTATACGTTATTGCAGCATGCCTTCTTGTTCCTGCCTTAAAGGCACAGACGGGTGGTGATAATATTTATGAATTCCTTAACCTTACACAATCAGGACTTGTCTCCTCACTTGGAGGAACAAATGTGTCCCTGAATTCATCCGGACTGAACCTTGCCTATCATAACCCGGCATTGCTGAATAACAGCATGGATAAATATCTTGCACTTAATTACGTAAATTATTTTGCAGGTATAAATTATGGACTTGCAATCTATTCCAGGTCAGTTCAGGGAGTTGGAAATTTTGCAGCCGGAATGACTTACCTCAATTATGGCTCATTTACCGAAGCTGATCCATCAGGAGCAATAACAGGCACTTTCGGAGCCTCCGAATATGCTCTGTCATTAATTTTTTCAAAGGAAATAGACTCCCTGTTCAGTGCTGGCATTAATTTTAAACCTGTGTTATCCCATCTCGAAAAGTACACTTCCTTTGGATTTGCATTTGACCTGGGAGCAGCATATCACAGCAAGTCAAACCTCTTTTCTGCGGGAATTGTGCTAAAAAATATAGGTCTTGAGGTTACAACCTATGCCGGTGAAGCAAGGCAGAAACTGCCATTTGAAATTCAGGCTGGCGTGTCTCAGAAGCTTGCCCATGCTCCATTCCGGTTTTCACTGACGCTCAGGCACCTTGAGAAGTATGACCTTACATATGAATATTCCGATACCACAACTGAAAACAATTATCTTCAGTCATCTGAATTCCTTGAAAACATAATGAGACATGTCATTGCAGGTGTCGAGTTCATCCCTCACAAAAACTTTTACTTAAGCGCCGGATACAACTACCAGAGAAGAAAAGAGCTCCAGGTTGAATCCAGGTCATCAATGGTCGGCTTTTCCTGGGGATTCGGCATCAACACATCATGGCTGAATATTGAGTTCGGAAGGGCTACTTACCACCTGGCAGGTGCATCAAATAATGTTTCACTCATTGTAAGGCCCGACCTGCTTTATAACAGGTTCAGAAAATGAGTATTTGAATTTAAATCTGTATTTTTAACCTTTGTACAAAAGCCCTCCATCCCCCGTGCCTTGCTCCGCCGTCTTCGTCAGCTGTAGGTCGACTTCGACGACCGAAGGCCGAAGCGGCTACACGAAGGCGAAGAAGGGAGGCTAAACAGAACTATTAATTTAAGTCCCGCCTGGCGGGATTAGGGCAATTAAATTATGAAAAAGAAACTTGTCATAGCTATAGACGGGTACTCATCCTGCGGAAAGAGCACTTTTGCCAGGGCAATAGCAAAAGAACTCAATTATATTTTTATTGACAGCGGGGCAATGTACAGGACAGTCACACTCTATTGCATGAGAATGGGTTTTGTAAAGGAAGGAAGCATTGACAGAAATGGAATAATAAGAGAGCTGAATAATATAAACATAGAATTTGTATATAACCCTGATATTGCTGAATATGAAACTTTCCTGAATTCAGAAAATGTCGAAAAAGAGATCCGCGGGATTGCAGTATCTTCAAATGTGAGCAGTATAAGCCAGATACATGAGGTTCGTTCAAGGATGGTTGAATTGCAAAGGCAGATCGGAGTATTTAAAGGGATAGTAATGGACGGCAGGGATATTGGAACTGTCGTATTTCCTGACGCGGACCTTAAGATATTCATGACTGCCTCAATTGAGATCAGGGCAAAAAGAAGGTACGATGAAATGAAAAGCAAGGGAATAAAGGCAGACCTGGACGAGGTACGAAAGAATATCGTTGCAAGGGATATCACTGATGAAAACAGGGATATCAGCCCTTTAAGGAGAGCTGATGATGCAATTATCCTTGACAACAGCAGGATGAGTGTTGAAGAACAGATGATCTGGGTTCATGAGATAATAGAAAATAAAATCAATGGTCGTTGAGATTGATGAAAAGTCAGGTTTCTGTTTCGGTGTTCAGAATGCTGTTGAAATTGCCGAAAAGGCTCTTCTGAAGGGAGAGAAAGTATTCTCACTCGGCCCTATTGTTCATAACGACCGTGAAGTCGAGCGCCTTTCTGCCCTTGGACTTGTCTCAATTGATCATGATAAATTCAGGAAACTCAGGGATTGCAAGGTTCTGATCAGGGCTCATGGCGAGCCACCGGAGACATATATTGAAGCTGAAAAGAATAATATTACCATTATTGAAGCCACATGCCCGATTGTGAAAAAGCTTCAGTCAAGAATAAAGGAAACCTGGGAGGAGATCCGGGCACACCAGGGTCAGATTGTGATTTTCGGGAAGCCCGGACATGCTGAAGTTGTTGGTTTAATGGGACAGACATTAAACGAAGGTATCCTGGTTTCCAATCCTGAGGACCTGGAGAAGATTGATGTAACAAAGCCTGTATGGCTTTTTGCCCAGACCACAATGAGTATAAGGGATTATGATAATTTTGCGTCTCTCATCAGGGCAGGGATGAAAGAAAAAGGAATCGTTGATCCCGAAAAATTGCTTCATGTAAGCAAAACAATCTGCGGGCAGGTTTCAAACAGGGAACCGCACCTTAAGGCATTTGCCAAAAAACATGATATAGTGATCTTCGTGAGCGGACGAGAGAGCTCTAATGGCAAGATGCTCTATTCGGTCTGCAGGAACATAAATCCTGAGACTTATTTTGTATCCTCAATTGATGAAATTAACAGAACATGGTTTGAAGGAAAGAACTCCGCTGGCATCTGCGGAGCCACTTCAACTCCAAAATGGCTTATTGAGAAAGTCCGTGACTTTGTAGCCACGATATGATTCAGCCACTTACCTGCATTTGCCGGGAAAGATTTTTATATTACTTTTGTGCGCTGTTTATAAAGAAAAAATTATGGGAAAGGTTAAAAAGATCGGGGTGCTGACATCAGGTGGCGATGCTCCCGGTATGAATGCAGCAATCAGGGCGGTCGTACGAACCGCTACTTATAACGGACTTGAAGTTGCAGGTATCCGTCTCGGATACCAGGGAATGATAGACGCAAATTTTCAGAAGCTTGAATCCAGCAGCGTCAGCGATATAATACAGAGAGGCGGCACAATACTCAAAACTGCGAGGTGCGAAGAATTCAAAACGACTGAGGGAAGAGCCAAAGCATACAACAATCTTAAGGAAGCACAAATAGACGGCGTTGTTGTGATCGGCGGTGATGGTTCATTTACCGGAGCAAGGATATTCAACGAAGAGTATGATATACCATTTGTTGGTATTCCGGGAACCATTGATAATGATATTTACGGTACGGACTATACCATCGGATACGACACCGCGCTAAATACAGTAGTTGAAGCTGTCGATAAAATCAGGGACACTGCAAGCGCACACAACAGGATGTTCTTCGTTGAGGTGATGGGCGCTGAGGCTGGTTTCATTGCTCTTTACAGCGGCATTGCTACAGGGGCGGAAGCGATACTTATTCCGGAAACAAAAGGAGAATCACGCGATATCAAGAAGTTAATTGAGCAAGGGAACACCCGCAGGAAATCGAGCAATATTATCATTGTTGCCGAAGGTGATGAAGAAGGCGGTGCATTTGCCATTGCAGAAAAGGTAAAGAATGATTTCCCCGAGTATGATATCAGGGTTTCGGTTCTTGGTCATCTCCAGCGGGGCGGATCTCCTTCTGCCATGGACAGGGTAAATGCCAGCCGTCTTGGACGTGCTGCCGTTGAGGCTCTGATAGATGACCAGAAAAGCGTAATGGTCGGAATTTTCAATGGCGAAATAACGCTTGTCCCCTTCAGGAGGGCAGTAAAACTCCATAAGGATGTAAATCACAACCTGGTTGAGCTCGCCAGAATATTATCAGTCTAGAAAATCAGCAATATGGCCACATCAAAAGTCTGGTTTACAAACCTCAGGGTTAAGCCTTCCCAGAACCTTCTCAAAAAACTCGAGAATCTTGTTATCAGGGCAGGCATTGAAACTATTGATTTCAAGAAAAAACTGGTTGCGGTCAAAATCCATTTTGGCGAGCCGGGCAACCTTGCCTTTATCAGGCCCAATTATGCTGCCCAGATAATCAAGCTGCTGAAATCGAAGGAAGCCATCCCCTACCTGACGGACTGCAATACTCTGTACTATGGAAGGAGATCGAACGGACCATCCCATATTGAAGCTGCATACGAAAACGGCTTTAACCCAATGGTTACCGGCTGCCCGGTTATTATTGGCGACGGGATAAGAGGTCTGGATCACCGCGAGATAGTCCTTGACATGGAATATTGCAAAACTGCAAAGATAGGAACTGAGATAGCCGATTCAGATATTATAATAAGCCTTAACCATTTCAAGGGCCATGAGCTGACAGGTTTTGGCGGAGCATTGAAGAATCTGGGCATGGGTTGTGCATCTGTCGGCGGGAAACTGTTTCTTCACTCAGGTTCCTCACCAAAAATCCATAAAGAAAACTGCACCGGATGCCGGGTCTGTGAAAAATATTGTGCTTACGATGCAATAAAAGTGGGAAAAGATAAGATCGCGCATATAGACTATACGAAATGCGTTGGATGCGGACAGTGTGTTGCAGTATGCCAGTATGATGCCTCAAGAGTGGACTGGTCGCCAAATTCCGAGACGGTCTGTAACAGGATCTCCGAATACGCATACGCAGTAGTTAAGGATAAACCTACCTTTCACGTAAATTTCATAATGAGTGTATCACCCGATTGCGACTGCTGGGGTTCCAATGATTATCCTCTTATCCCTGATCTCGGAATGGCGGCATCATTCGACCCGGTTGCTCTCGACAAAGCTTGTGCTGACCTTGCCATGGCTGCCCCGGCTCTTCCCGGAAGCAAAATATGTGAAGACCATTCAAAAGGCGACCTGAAGGGAGAAGACAAATTCAGACTCGCGCATCCCAGTACTTCCTGGATGACTGGCCTTAAGCACGCCGAAAAGATAGGCCTGGGAAATATCAGCTATGAGCTGATAAAAGTCTGATTGGGTTTTGTTTATTTTTTCTCATTACCTTTGATAAAATCCCTGAAATATCAGGCATGAATGCAAAGACCAGAATTGCACGTCTCTCGGTATTATCAAATTCCTTATTGATAATAATGAAGATCATTGTGGGGTTCATTAGCGGCTCGGTAAGTATTATATCCGAAGCCATCCACTCCTCAATGGACTTAGTGGCAGCAGTCATAGCCTTCTTCTCAGTCAAGGTCTCAGATACGCCTCCGGATTCGAGGCATCCCTATGGTCACGGCAAGGTTGAAAACATCTCCGGTGTAATTGAGGCAATCCTCATTTTCATTGCTGCTGCATTGATCATCTTTGAGGCAGTGAGGAAGCTTTTAGGCGAAGAGATTGTCCTGGATAAGATATGGATCGGCTCATTGGTAATGCTCGTGTCGGCAGGGATTAATACTTATGTATCACGCAGGCTTTATAAAGTAGCCCATGAGACCAAATCAGTTGCCCTCGAGGCAGATGCGCTCCATCTGAAAACAGATGTATACACTTCAATCGGCGTTGCCGTCGGATTGGCGCTTATTCTTTTAACCGGTATCAAATGGCTCGACCCTGTCGTGGCTATCCTGGTAGCGCTCTTTATCATAAAAGAATCCTACACACTTCTTAAAAGGGCTTTCACCCCTTTGCTTGACACTGCCTGGAATGAAAATGAGATTGAAGACCTTGAAAGGAAACTGAACAAGCTTGAGGTAAATTATCATAGCCTCAGAACCCGTGTTGCCGGTAACTACAGGTTTATCGATATCCACGTGGAAGTACCGAAAGAGGAGACTGTCGGTGATGCTCACAAGTACTGCGATGAAATTGAAAATGAGCTGATGTCTACATATGAGAATCTGAATGTAACCATTCATGTAGAACCAAAATAAGAACGGCGACCGGTAACCGGCAACCCTCACCCGTTGATATAATTTTCAAATTATTAAATTATTACTCATAAAGTTTAATCTAACATTACTACCATGTCACTTACTGAAAAAATTTCTGCAGATCTCATCACTGCGATGAAAACAAGGAATACGTTAGCTCTTGAGGCTATCAGAGCTGCAAAAACAGCATTTACGCTTGCCCGTTCGGAGAAAGGTGCAGATCATGTATTAACCCCTGATGAGGAACTGAAGATAATCCAGAAGCTTGTCAGGCAGAGAAGGGAATCGGCTGCAATATATAAGGAGAACAACCGTCAGGATCTGTACGGGAAGGAGGTTGCCGAGGCAGATGTGCTTGAAAAGTATCTGCCTGCAAAAATGGGTGAAGCTGATCTGGAAAAAGCGCTGAAGGAGATCATTGCGAAAGTCGGGGCAAAATCGCCTGCCGATATGGGCAAGGTTATGGGTGCAGCCACAAAGGAACTTGCAGGTAAGGCCGACGGAAAAGATATCTCAGCTAAAGTAAAACAATTACTCAATTCATAAATCAAAACTGGAATCCGGGGACTTTCATAAAGCGATCTGAAAAGGAAACTTTTGCTGCCGGTAATAATGATCATTATTTTATCTGGCTTGACGAAATATAAAACCCGTCTCAGTTTCGAGATAATCGGAACCAAGGCGGGAGGAGCCAGGATGATATACCCCCGGTCTATTATAATATTAGAAAATAAACCTTATTGAAAGGGCGCCCTGATCAGCCCAGAAACCTGTATAACCCGTAAAATTGATAGCGGGTTTCCAATCAAGTCCAATATTTATCGGGGCGTCTTCAAAGCTATATTCCAATCCCAGTATCCCATCAATACCAATTACAGTATAATTTGTTCCTGGATCTCCCCATCCTCTGGTATAATCTCCGTTCCAGAAGCCAATATGTGCGCCGGCACCATAATACCACTTCAATCTATCTGTGTTGAATGCCAGGTTATGGACCTCATAGAGCCCTGTGAGCTCAAACCCTCTCCATCTTGTAGCGAGAAGAAATTCGAGTGCCGATTTCTCACTAATAAAATGTTTGACGGTCAGGCCCTGATCAAAACCCAGTCTTGCTCCGATGCCCGTTCTATAATCCTGTGCATTACTGACCGATACCAAACAAAATACAATCAAAAGAGTCATTACAATTTTTTTCATCTGTATAATTATTTATTACTTAAAAATTCTTTTATGAAGGTAGGCTGATCTTCCGGCAGAACTGTTACATTATTCCTTAACAGATTTATATAATTCCCACATTCTGTGATTAGCGGAAGATGCTGTTTCCCAATCCAGGATTATTTTAATGTTTATATTAACCAGCATATTTGAAGAATGAAAAAAGCCTTGCCACACAATACGTGGCAAGGCTTTTATTCTTGTTTTGATATGAATTTGATTACCACTTATTTATTGTGGTTTTGTTACAGCATTAGCGTCAAGGACGACTGCAGTCTGTGCCAGAGCTCTTCCATTCATTGAAGCACCTGTCTTAAAAGTAATGCCTGTCTTGCATAATATATTTCCTTCAAAATGAGAAGTTGTTCCCATAGAAGCTATCCCGGCAACCTGCCAGAAAATGTTTTTAGCCAATGCTCCTCCGCTCAGGGTTACATTCACAGCATTGCTCACGGTAAGATCCTTTGAAATCTGGAAGATCCATACATCGGTTGCGCTGCCAGAAATAGTAATGCTGGATGGCACTAAAACCGTAGTCGACCATTTATAAAGGCCTGGTACCAGAGTTTTACCACCAATATTCCCGGTATATAATTCTGAAAAATCAGGCAATGTTCTTCCTGCAGCATCAGTATACGCTGTTTCCATGTTGCTTATTGCCGTTGTCATATTAACAGGAGTCGGACTGGCATACGTAGGTGCGTATATATTCCCTGTCACTAAAGACGATGTGGAAAATGCACCCCCTGCCGGAAGAATCAACGCAAATCCTGTTATGAAAGTCGCGGCAGCCGGACTAATTCCAATATCTCCGTTAATATGGGTGGTCCCTGTAGTTGAGACTTCCGTTTTCGCCAGTATAGCAAAATTAGCGGCTGTTCCAAGATTTACTGCTGTCAGACCTGATGTGGTTCCACCGGTTGTGAAACTCCATACATTATTGTTTGCAAGCGATTTGCCAGTTAAGCTTTTTACTCCCGTTGTTACAGTGGCAGTATAAGTAGTGCCCGCTGCCAGGGGACTTGATGGTGTAAAAGTTGCCGTTGTTCCAGAATAAGACACTGCGCCGGGAATTGATGTTACCCCCTGCATTAAACTAAAGGTTGAAGTACTGATCGTTAATGGATCCATCTCCTCACTAAAGGTAAATCCCACTTCCTTGTTACGGGGAACACCTGTAACGTTATTGAGAGGGTCTGTTGAGGTTACCTTAAGAATTCCCCCGGTCTCATCATCTTTTTTACAACCTGAAATAAATACAATCAATAGCATTACTATGATTGAAAACACACTTTTTAATCTCATTATATTGAATTTAATTTGTGAATAAATTATCACGTAACAAAGGTAAATACAACTCGCCCGCCAAGTGTTACACGATTATCTGTATTAGTTGCATGATTCACACATCTAAAATTTGTTACTTCATCCACATATTGAAAATCAATTAATAAATGAGCTGAAAGTAGTTAAAGAAAATTCCCGGTTGAGCTGCACCGGGAAATCTTGTTTATTGCTAAACAAATTTATTGTTGAAACGCTGAGTACCAGGAAATAAAAAATTTGAACCGTACTGTTTAACACCTCGGCATTTTGACTTTTGAATAACGTGATATGACTGGCTTCTTATAGAATAAAAAACCTTCACGCTGTATAACCAGGCCTGTATTTCTCCAGGCCGACAGCCTCTTCGAATGCTCTGACAAATCTCATATAAAAGGTTGAATAATCTTCCTGAGCAAAATAATTATAAGTCTCATCCGGAGCAGAGGGTATATCTCCGAAGCGATAATCCCGGGATAATTTATTCGTTTCTGATCCTGTAAAATCTACACGTTCTCCGTTAATCCGGTTATAAAAATACCACCCTTCTTTTTTACGGGTCTTTAGAATTTCACCGCCAAAAACATCATAGATCAACCTTGACGTCACACTACTTTGACCATCTTCGGGTCTATTGAGGCCATATTCGGGATTACCATCCAGTGCCCAGGTCTGCTTCAGTGCTTTTTGTACAACTTTTCTGTTAAACATCTTCTTAAGTTATTATGGTTGCTGATTCATTTCAAATTAATTGTCTTAGCTATTATTGAAATTTTACATTTAAAGGTAAAAACATTGGATTCAGCATGCGTTACATAATTTTGAAAAAAAATTACATAATTCATACGTTATCAGTTATGTAACGTTTTTTTTGCTTCAGTAATTAACAGAAGATAACTTTAATCCTCTTATTCTTTGAAGATTACCAGGAATGAGCACCGCCACTTTTTGTGACTATGGGATGTACTTGTTAAATATTGATGCCCTTCAGGTAGGCGAAAACCCCAAATATCTTAAGAAGCCAGGCGATAACGACAATGACAACCACAACATTTAAAATATTTTTAATTTTATGATCCATGGGGATATAATTATTGACAAGATATAGAATAACTCCTGCAACAATCAGCACAATTAAAATAGTTAATATTGACATAATATTGATTTATTAGTTTATTTCAAAGTTAATCTCTGTAATTCTCAAAAGCGTTACATAACTCTGGAAAAAAGTTATATAATTCTCATATTACAAATATGTTACCAAAACATGTTTAAGAGACAATCCTATTACAGCAGCCAGAGTCAAAAATGACAATTAATAATTCTGACTTAATTCCGACAGGCTGTCACCATTTCCTCCGGGAAACTATCCAGCCTAGCAGGAATCCAAGACCTAAACTAATCAGGATCTGTCCCCAGTGCAAACTGGAGACGCTTATCGCCCTGCTTCCATGTGTGAGCCCTCTTATCCAGGGTCCTCCGCCTAATAGAAAAAAAGCCATTACTATGACAACCAACGCAAGAATGTAGATTACAGTTGTGTTTCTTCCTATACTCATAATTACCTCCTTATATGATGTTTGATTACAGTTAAAGTTAGGAGGTTCAGGAACTATTAATGTTATATAATTTCGTGAATAAGTTACATGATTCACATATTTGATTTAATGGACTTGACCATACATTCTTTTGCAGTATCTTCGTATCATTTGTTATAAACTGGTAAAAATTAAGGTCGGGCAGGCATGCAAAAACCCCTCATAAAATATGTTTTCAGGTATTATGTGCTCCTTAGTTTTGGGATTTTCTGCCCTTTTCTGAAGGCTTCATCTCAGGATTATTTTCAGCAGCAGGTAAATTATAAAATCCATGTGACCCTTAATGACAGGAAGCATGAGTTGAATGGATTCGAATCTGTTGAGTACATTAACAACTCCCCTGACACTCTCGGGTTTTTATACTTTCATCTTTGGCCGAATGCATATTCTGACAATAAGACTGAATTAGCCAGAGAACTTTTCAGAGCGAATGGAAAAAGTAAGTTGTTTAATGACACGGAATTAAAAGGTTATATTGATTCTTTGGACTTTGAGACAGAAGGTCATCCTTTTCAATGGAACTTATTGCCAGGGGACCCCGATATCTGCAAGATCATTCTTAATAACCCTCTTAAGCCTGGAGACACAATAAACATAACCACTCCATTTCATGTCAAGATCCCAAAAGGAATAACTTCACGATTAGGACATATCGGGGAATCATATCAGATATCTCAATGGTATCCCAAACCGGCAGTTTATGACAGATCAGGCTGGCATCAGATGCCATATCTGGATCAGGCTGAGTTCTATTCGGAATTTGGAAGTTTCGATGTAAGTATTACTCTGCCTTCCAATTATATAGTAGGTGCAACAGGCGACCTGCAGAATGATGAGGAAATGAAACAGCTTGAAATTCTGTCGGCAGATACCTTATGGATGAATACACTGGACTTTGGTGGAGCAGGTTTTCCGGCATCATCAGGTCAGATGAAGACTTTGAGATACACGGAGAATCAGATACATGATTTCGCCTGGTTTGCCGATAAGAGATTCCATGTGCTAAAAGGCAAAGTAAAACTTCCGGATTCCGGCAGGGAAGTAACTATATGGGCGATGTTTACTAATCAGGAAGCATCACTCTGGATGAATGCCAGATCATACATAAGTCATGCCCTCTTATGTTATTCAAAATGCATCGGGGACTATCCCTATAATACTTTTACAGCTATTCAGAGTGCGCTTAATTCCGGATCAGGGATGGAATATCCCGGGCTTACTGTAATAGGTCTGGCAAAAGATCCTTACCTGCTGGATGAAGTTCTTGCGCACGAAATTTGTCATAACTGGTTTTACAGTGCCATTGGATCCAATGAACGTAGATTCCCTTTCATGGATGAAAGTATCGTAAGTGCATATGAATCAAGATATATGGATGAAAGATATCCGGGGAAAAAACTTTGGGAAATTGATCTTAAGAACAGGAAACTGGCAAAATTTTTCCAAATAGAAGAAATGCCGGTACAACGAATCCAGGAGTTGGAGTGGCTTGTTCCGGCCCGGAGGAACTCCGAACAACCCATTAATCTTGCAGCACCTGATTACAGCAATGAGAATTATGGCAGTATAATCTATAACAAAGCCGCTCAGGGATTCAACTATCTGCGGTCATATCTCGGAGATTCACTTTTTGATTCCATTATGCATGATTACTACCAAACATGGAAAAGCAAGCATCCCCGACCTGAAGATTTAAGGGCAGTCTTTGAATCCCATACGGAGAAAGATCTCTCATGGTTCTTTGATGATTTTCTGGGCTCAACCAGGCGGCTCGATTATAAGATTGTTTGTTTTAAGAACCAGAAGGTGCTTATAAAAAACACAGGCGAGTTAAAAGCGCCACTGCTGATAGCAGGGATGACCGGAGATTCAATCATTTCAGAAAAATGGGAAGATGGGTTTGAGGGGAAGAAATGGATCAATTCAGATAGGAATAATTATTCTGAGATAATAATCGATCCCGGACATAAGATGACTGAACTATTCAGGTTAAATAACAACATCCGGACATCTGGTATCTGCCGCAGAGCTGATCCTGTCCAATTTCAGTTATTATATACTGTTGAGGATCCTGATAAACGATCTTTGATATATTTTCCTGCTTTTGACTGGAACAGTACCGATGGCTTTATGGCAGGAGTGGCCTTACAAAATGGGACACTCATACCCAAACCAGTTGAATATTTTGTCATTCCTTTCTATACCTTTCGTAATCCGAGCCTTACCGGTTATGGGAAAATTTCAATCAACGAAACTCCTTATAACAACTTCATCAGACTTGCAACACTTTCGCTGGAAGGATCACGATTCGGCGCTCCCGGAAATCATGCCTATCAAAACATGAAGGTGGGATTAGACATTTATTTCAGACCTGATAAAATGATTAATCCAGTAAGTCAGAAGGTGTTTGGATACTATATTGCGGCATCAGACCTTCCGCAAGTCGAGCTTCTCACAAAGGCAAAAATCCGTTCATATCTGCAATTTGGTTACCTGATTGAAAGGACTGGAATAATCAATCCTTTCAACATGATGGTTTCTTTTGAATCAGGCAGGTCGTTTCAGAAAGCTTCGCTGGAGTTAAACTATAAATATAGTTACTTTGGCATGAATAACGGCCTGGAAATCAGAATATTTACAGGGACAATGCTGAAAAATGATCCGGCAGATCCCCTTTATGCTTATTCTGCCAGTGGAAGAGGCGGACGTGAACAATATTTATTCCAGGGGCTATATCCCGATCGTTTCAGCAAGTTTCCGAAAACTTTCTGGTCAAGACAAATGACCCTGTCTGAAGGAGGATTAGTTACTCCTGTAAATGACAGCCTTGGATATAGCCGCTGGATTTGTTCACTCTCTCTGACCAGCAGCCTGCCGGGAAAAGCTTCCCGGATTCCCATAAAACCCTTTATTAACTTATTACTGAACGATCATGGTTCGGTAATAAATTATAAATCACCGTTATTTTTCGAAGCAGGTTTAAAGGCAGGCATCTGGAACTTTTTCGAGATCTACTTTCCCTTGCTCGTAACTGACAATATTGAAGCAATTTCCGGATCATTTAAAAACAGAATCCGTTTTGTTTTCAGGCTGGATAAAATTAATCCCCGGTCATTTAAATAATAGTCATTTGCAGGTTTGCAGGCCTGTTCTGCCCATTTTCACATTTAAAAGGAGCGCATGACGAGTGAAGGATGAGTAGAGTTTTTTCATCTTACTGATATATAACTCTTTCCGGTTTATTGATTTCAAAATCTCTGAAACCAAAATCAGTAGTTCTGAATGAGTTCATTCTAAAAACATCTTGTCCAATACCGGGGATAACCGGATAAAATGAAATTGATATCTGGAATGAATTAAAAACCAGGTTTTCATTCTTTATTAAAACGCCCACCCCTATTTGTGAATATATTTTGCTGTTCTTAAATCCATCAGCGGCATTTCCAAGCACGCCAAGAGAATAAACAAGATAGGGTCCAAAATGGAATCCTATTAGCCTCCACGGGGAGTATGATTGTGTTTGAACCGTAAATAAAAGGCGTTGAGTGCCTGACAAGGCAGGGCTTTTAAATCCATCCAGTCCATAACCATCGTTAATAGTCAAACTATCATAAGAGAACCGGTTTATTCCAATAGTAATCTGCGGTTTTACAAATTGCCTGAATTTCCATTTCCCGACTTCAATTAATCCTGTAAAATAATTTACACCTGCTGTAAAAACACCCTGTTCGGTATGTGAACCTTTAAAAAAAGTTCCGTATTCGAAGTTGGAGCTCAGGTATCCCCATTCATAATAATTACCAAAGGAATAACGCATCCCTAAATAGAATCGCCCGGAATTATTTCTTATCTGATAACCACCTGTTAACCCTAAAACTTTTCCTACCGGTACATCTTCGACAACACCATATTTAAAGATATATTTATCCTGAACATATTTCCGGGCGGTAATTCCTATACCGCCCAGATAAAAATCTTCATTTGAAAAAATATGTAACGGATCATTTTGTTCAGGCGGTTTCTCAGAATACCGGATACGCAAATACCTTGCAGTAAAAACTAAATTTGTCACAAATTCTTCTTCCTTGTTGCCTTTGAAAATCCGCATTGCTTTGCCTACCCAAAAATCCTGTGTGTTGAATCTCAAATTAATTGGAGCATAACCCAGATTTATATCCTTCAGAGAATCTTTCCTGAATTGAGAGGCAAAAGACGCACCTGCTGCCCATTTTGCCAATGGAGAAAAAAACGGACGGTCAACAGCCACGCTCCTGGAGAAATCCCCATATCCGTCAACTCCATAATGCAGCTTTGCATTGATATAGGTATTCCGGATGTTCGGGATGAAATAATCTATATTAACAGAATCAATCCCATTCTTGAAATTTCTTTTAAAATCACTTTGAAATTCATGACCAGACCCCAGGAAATTTTCCTCGTTTATATCAACCATGATCCCGGAGGCGGAAATGGATCCTTTTGGAATGATGCTCCATTTATCCAGTTCACGAATAAAAATATCCACTGAATCGGATTTTACCCCGGCAGCCACGACATAAAAAAAAACCTCATGCACATATTTCTGTATGCGTATCAGGCGCTCTGATTCTTTTACCAGTAAAGAATTGAACAAATCATTTTTATGGATAAGCAACAGGTTCCTGATCGCGATAATACGGGTATTTATGTGTATTGCATTCCCCGCTTTATATAAAAAATTCCGTTTTGCAACAGTGGTGTCGTTGGCCGAATAACCAAAAGGATCTAGCGTAACAATGTCGATATTCCGGATAGGTTTTCCTTCAAAGCTGCTGTATGGTTTTTGAATCAGTTTCTTATATGTTTTCTTTTTAACTTTCTTTTTCGACGAGTTGGCAGCAACCGGTTTAAAAATTAATTTGTACACAAATGTTTTAAGCTTGCTTTGTCCGGAATAAATTTCAATATTTTTATAAATTTTAGTTGAATCTGTTTTGGCAGGAATCTGCTGAGCTATTGCAAAATTTCTTGTTAAAATTAAAATAGAGAATAGTATAAAGATATTTTTGAACCGCATTCGCATCTGCCATTCTTAACGTAATACATTCAGATAATTATTTCTTAATAGTATCATTTACTTTAAGTTCTTCTGCTTTTGCTTCATCAGCGGCATCCTTCGTTTTTTTAGCTGCTTTAGCCTTTCTGTTAAAATAACCTTTAAGAAGAAAATTTTCCTTGGCTGCATTCATGTTCTCATCTAACCCTTTGCTGCTGCTTTTAAGATTCACGATGGTCTTGTTTATATTTTCAGCAATCGTAGTATCCTGGATTAATCTCCCGAGGGTTCCTTTTCCGCCATTTATTTTAATCATAACCTCAGCCAGATTAAATGAAATAATTGCGGCATTATCTGCCGTTATTTGCATTCTCTCCATTATGGCATCCGGTTCAACCGGTTCTTTTGATTTAATTTCTGCCCCGTCTTTTGCTAAAGGAGCATCATAACTGCCTTGAGTAATAATTAGAATACGGTCGCCAATAATCCCGGCAGAACCTATGCCGGCTTCACAATCATTTTTAATAAATTTCTGAACGCTTTTCTTAATTAACATGTCAACGCGCACAGTTGAATCGTTAATAATATCAATGTTATCAACAGTACCTACATTAATTCCTGAGAAACGGATATTACTTCCGACCTCTAACCCGCTTACATTATAGAAAGTTGTGGTTAGTTTAAAAACAGGATCAAATAAATTTTCCTGCTTCCCAATTATAAAAATGGCAATGACAAAAATCGCCAATCCTCCTGCAATAAAGAGTCCTAACCTTACTTTGAATTTTTGTGTGTGCGTTTCCATACTGTTATTATTTAAAGAATGATTTGATTGACGGGTCAGTTGATTTTTCAAACTTTTCCAATTTTCCCTCCTGGTAAACTTTACCGTCAAGTAACATTATAATGCGGTTTGCTGTTGTCCGGGCACATTCAATATCATGTGTGATAATGATAGAAGAAGTCTTATATTTTTTTTGAACTTCGTTAATGAGTGAACTTATCTCATCTGAAGTTACCGGATCAAGCCCGGTTGTCGGTTCATCATACAACATTATCATGGGGTCAACAACAAGGGTTCGTGCCAGGCTTATTCGCTTGCGCATTCCTCCTGATAATTGCGATGGCATTTTATTCAGGGCATCAGACAAACCAACATTTTCCAATGCTTCTTTTACTTTTTCGTCTATCTCTTTTTGATTAAAATCCTTTTTTATTCTTCGTAATGGAAATTCCAGATTTTGTTTTACAGTCATGGAGTCGTACAATGCTCCGCTCTGAAAAAGGAAGCCGATTTTCTTTCTCAACTCTCCTAACCCATTATGATCTAATTCATTCACATTTTCTCCAAGCACATTAATTGTTCCTTCGTCGGGATCAAGTAAACGAACAATACATTGTATCAGGACTGATTTTCCTGAGCCGGATTTTCCGAGCACGACGAGGTTTTCTCCATTATAAAGTTTCAGCGACACATCTATTAATACATCCTCAGTGCCAAATCCTTTCCTGAGATTATTTATTTCAATAACCTGTCTGGGGCTTTCTACTTTTGCTGTAGCGACTGTTGCTGTTTGTATTGTGTTCATAGCATATCGGTAATTTGTACAGCAATTAAATCTACAATTATCACCAGCAAAGAAGATAGTACCACAGCTGAATTCGCAGCTTTACCAACGCTCTCCGTTCCACGCCCTGCCGTATATCCTTTATAACATCCGACAAAACCAATCACCGCACCGAAAAAGAAGGTTTTAACAAGAGCCGGTAAAAAATCAATAAAATCAATATGGCTGAATGCCTGTGAAAAAAACAAAACCAAAGTTACATCTCCTTTAATATTTGCTCCCGCCCAACATCCTAATATGCCCAGTGCATCGGCATATAATACCAGTAAAGGTATCATCAGCGTAGCCGCCAGTACTCTTGTAACAATTAAAAATTTTATAGGATTGGTAGATGATACTTCCATGGCATCAATCTGCTCAGATACTTTCATTGAACCTAGCTCTGCACCCATACCTGAACCTATTTTCCCTGCACATATCAATGCAGTTATAACTGGTCCCATTTCTCTGATGAGAGATACAGCTACCATTCCTGGAAGCATGCTGACCGCCCCGAAGCTTAAAAGAGCAGGCCGTGCCTGAATCGTAAGCACCAAACCCATTATAATCCCCGTAACTGAAATAAGGGGTAAAGTTTTGTATCCGATTTGAGAACATTGACGCAAAAACTCCTTAAATTCAAAATTGCGCGAAAATGTTTCTTTTATGACTCGCGTTATAAACAAAAAGACATCTGCAATATTTATTAAAAAGCTGCCTGCCTCGGCAGTTTTTGCAATAGTTTTTTCGACGATCCTGATGGATTGCTCCGTTGCAATTTTTTTAACTTTAATAACAGGATTAAACTTTTTCATGATAAAACTTCGGATTTTATCCGAGCATGATTAAAGATCCAGAATAATCTTATACAATTCTTCTTTTGTTTTGCCGAGTTTAATTTGAAGTTTTCCAAACATCTCATCTTTTTTCCCTTCTGCAAACATTAAATCATTGTCTGTAAGGATTGCAAATTTTTGTTTGAGCTTGCCTTTTTGCTCATTCCAGTTTCCTTTAATCTCTGTTTTGTTCATTTTTGGGAATTTTAACTTGTTAATGAGTTCTGATGATACAAAGGTTAATCCTTTGATTTCAGTAATTGTTACATAACAATTGAAATAAGTTACATCTTTCACACGTTATTCTTAATAATTAGTATTTTTGTTCAGATGTTGAAGAAACTGTTACTTCTATTTTCACTATTATTCACGGTTTCTGCAATAAGTCCGTGGGCGTTTGGTGAGGAGTATGACAGCATCCCTCCCAGGCTTGC
Source organism: Bacteroidales bacterium (assembly GCA_003152835.1). Lineage (GTDB taxonomy): Bacteria > Bacteroidota > Bacteroidia > Bacteroidales > VadinHA17 > LD21. Next base: position 20,889 of record PMBC01000061.1, read on the forward strand.
CGATAGGTTTGTATTTCCCCGGGCGGCAGACAGTTCTGAATTTCCTCCAATAAAGTTGCTCCAAACCGCTCTGGCCGGTTATAAAATGCTTGTTGAAGAGCAATCTGTAAGACGTCCTGAGGTGATCACCATCATTGATTTTAGTCTTCCATCTGACAAGAAAAGGTTGTGGGTGCTGGACCTTATCAATGGTAAAGTGCTGTTTTGTTGCCTGGTTTCTCATGGCCGTAATTCCGGCGAGCTTATGGCTGAGAATTTTTCCAACACTCCTGGTTCCAATGCCAGCAGCCCCGGTTTTTATACTACTGGAGAAACCTATATAGGTAAACATGGTTTATCTCTCGCTCTTGACGGCCTCGAAACAGGTATCAATGACAAAGCCCGGGCACGTGCAATTGTTATTCATGGTGCTGATTACGTCTCTGCTGACTTTATCAGGAAATATGGCAGGCTTGGCCGCAGTCTTGGTTGTCCGGCTGTTCCTGAAGAACTGAGTAAGGAAATTATCCAGACCATCAAAGGTGGTTCATGTTTGTTTATTTATGTCCCGGAGACAAGCTATACAACCAACTCACAGATTATCAGCAAAATCATCTCCATCACAAAGGTCTAGCTTTGACTCTGATCGCTTCCGGTTTTTGATCAAAGTCTTCCAACAGAATCTCTTCCCGGTGGTAAACATTTTGCCCACGATTGCTCTCATAAAAATAAATGCTCAATTATATAGTTTATGAATTGATTTATTTTCTGAAGTCTGATATGTCAACGACCGATAAAAGGCAGTTACGGTCATCGCCCGTAACGATGCCTTCCATATAAACCTGGCTTAGAGGATTATTTTCATAACCGAGTATTGCTTCACATGATTCTTTTGCATTACTGGCAAAAACTTTCTTAAAAAACTTATTAAACCGAGCCTTCGAATCTTCAGAAATGAATAGCTTAAAATTTGCATTAACAAGGCTAAAGCGTTTCTCGCCGAGCATGTCGGCGCCAGTGAAATTCAGATCGATGATGCTGCCCTCGTTATCGAGTGTAAAATAGCCCATTGGGGCAAAATCATATAACATGGTGTATTTTTTAAGAGCCATTTCTGCAGTAAGATTTGCCTGGATCAGCTCTTCGTTCTGCATTTCTAATTCTATCTGGTGTACCTGCAGTTCATGCATAAGTTTTTTCACATCAGCTTCAATTACCTGCTGGTCTGCTTTTTTTTGTTTCTTTTTCAGTTGCTCTTCAGCTTTTCTGCGAAGCATCTGCTCATCAGTGAAATTCCGGCCTTTGTTACTCATTGTATAGCTATTTTTTAAGTGATAAAATTATTCCTGCAGTCATTTTCAGGCTATCTAAAAGTACGTTTACGGAGCATTTAACAACTGGCATTTTGTCTCCGGCTGCTATTACCTGCATTTTGAATTTACCATTCAGCAATTGGGACTGCAGTTTATTGATACTATTTTCAGTAC
>PMBC01000070.1 GCA_003152835.1 Bacteroidales bacterium
CTATACATGCAACCGGGGGTAACAGGATCCCCCAATGATCTGAAGCCCTGAAAGGGCTTAATAACCGTATATTCAGCTCCTTCAGAGCTGGTAATGGTTTGTTGTCGCTTGACCCCCGGTTGCACCGGGGGTTATTCATATATGGCTCTTTCAGAGCCAGGTTAAAAATGGCATTATCAATTCTGTCTTTGTGTTTTTCAAGGTCACTTGATTATATTTTTTGTGAAGAGATACCATACAGGCAGGTTCATGGTTAAATCTTCTTTTATCAAGCTATATATTTGTTAAAATAGCGTCTGTAAATCATCTTTTTAACCAAATCGTTATGGCTAATGAAGATATTATTTATCTTCGTAGCCTAATTTTAAAAAATTAAATACCGTTAAATGCATCATCGCGGTGAAATTTCCGTATTTGTATATGAGAATTCCCCGCGATCGTTATAAACCATACAGCATTAAAATGAAAAAGTTACTTTCCCTTACAATAGCATTGCTGATGCTCACCGGAGGTCATCTCTTTTCCCAGGAGAAGATATGGTCGCTCGAGGAGTGTATAAAATATGCCATCGACAACAATATAACAATTAAGCAACAGGTGATCCTGACAGAGATGCAGAAAAACACGCTGGATCTTTCGAAGCTTAAGCTTCTGCCTACGCTGAATGCATCTCTGAGCCACGACTATACCTTTGGCCGCGCACTCGACTTCCTTTCATACAAATATGTTGACCATAATAACCTCTACGATAATGCTTATGTGGGAGGAAATATAACTCTCTTCAACGGGCTTATCAATTACAATACCATTCAGAAGAACAAGTACGAGCTTCTTGCCGGACAACAGGATCTCCAGAACATCAAAGACAATATTTCACTCAGCATAGCCCTGGCATACCTGCAGATCCTTCTGAACAAGGAACTTGTTATTGCAAACAACACACAGCTCCAGACGACAAAACAGCAGATCGAAAAGACAAGGAAGATGGTTGATGCCGGAAGCTCGGCAAGAGGGAACCTTCTGCAGATAGAAGCCCAGGCAGCACAGGAAGAGGTTCAGCTCATAACGATGAAAAACCAGCTCGACATTTCTTACCTTACCCTTACCCAGATGCTCGAACTCAAAAGTCCGGAGGGATTTGAGATAGTGATGCCCATGATCAGCGTCGATACTGCCGGGTCAATTACAGGTAAAATAGATGATATATTTAACATTGCAGTTCAGAACAGGCCGGAGATAAAGAGCGCCGAACTGAAACTTAAATCATCCCAGTATGACCTTAAGATCGCCCGCGGTGGAAGATATCCAAGGCTCACCTCAAGCCATTCAATAGGCACAAGGTACAGCTATATTTTCCACGACACTTCAAATGTTTCGTTCCAGGACCAGATAAAGAATTACAAGAACTACGGTCTGGGTTTTTCTCTTACGATCCCTATTCTTAACGGATGGCAGGTAAATAAGAATATCAGCAATTCCAGGCTAGGCATCACCAGTTCGGAATATTCGCTTGAAGCTGCAAAGAAGAGCCTCTATAAAAACATCCAGCAGGCATATACAGATGCAGTGGCTGCCCTCAAAAAATACAACGCCAGCACAAAGGCTGTTGCCTATTCTGAAGAGTCCTTCCGTTACACCGAGCAGAAATTCAATCTCTACATGGTTACTGCGGTTGATTATAATGCTGCGAAAACGACACTTTTAAAAGCCCAGTCTGATATGTCGCAGGCAAAGTATGAATACATTTTTAAGACAAAAGTTCTCGATTTTTATAAAGGACTACCCCTTAATCTGAATAAATAATTAAATTTCAAATAGCCAATCAAGCATCATGAAAAATAAAAAGTTACTCCGGACCCTCATCATAGTAGTAGTTGCTCTTCTGATCTTTGCCGTAATAGGCAAGAAAGCAGGCTGGTTTGGTAAAGCAGTGACGGTCAAGGTGGCCGTTGAAAATGCTGAGAAGCGTACAATTACCGAGACAATTACTGCTAACGGCAAGATACAGCCGGAGCATGAAGTGAAGATAACTCCTGACGTTTCGGGAGAGATCGTCGAGCTGACTGTCAAGGAGGGCGATCATGTTGAGAAGGGACAGCTCCTTCTCAGGATCAAACCCGATATTTATTTATCACAAAGAGACCAATCTCAGGCATCAATAAGCGCAGCACGCGCACGCCTTGCACAGTCGGAGGCACAGTTCACCCAGGCAGACCTCTCGTTCAGGAGGACCAAGCAGCTTTATGAACAGCAGACTGTTTCGAAGTCGGAATATGAACAGGCTGAATCTACATATAACGTTGCCAAATCGGTGGTCGATGCATCAAAGTTTTCTGTTGTGAGCGCTGAAGCATCCCTCAAGGAGGCAAATGAGAATCTTACCAAGACATCGATATATGCACCAATGACAGGGACCATTTCAATGCTTCTCGTGGAACTTGGTGAAAGGGTTGCAGGAACAAACCTTATGGCTGGTACCGACATTATGCGTGTAGCCGACCTCTCAAAAATGGAAGCCCAGGTTGAGGTGAATGAAAATGATATCGTAAGAGTGTCGCTGGGAGATACTGCTACTATTGAAGTTGATGCCTATCTCGATCAGAAGTTCAAGGGTATCGTATCCGAGATNNCCCTTCAGGCCGGGAATGTCGGCGACAGTCGATATCCTTACCGAAACCAGACCGGGGATACTTGCTGTTCCTATCCAGGCAGTGACAACGCGCACTGATACTACCAAGAACTCTACGAAGGTGACAAAAGAGGACGTAAGAACTATTGTCTTTACCACCGATGGAAAGTATGCTTTTGCAAAAGATGTCACGACCGGAATTCAGGATAACAGCTATATTGAGATTACCTCAGGGCTGGCCGACAGTGTAAAAATTATTACAGCTCCCTTCAGTGCCATCAGCAAAAAGCTGAAAGACAGCACGCTTATCCAGGTGGTTAAGAAGGAGAATCTTTATAAGGAGAAGTAAGCTGCATCCCGGCGCTGAAAAACAATGATACTCTGCCTTGAAACAGCTACAAACCTATGTTCAGTCGCTCTGTGCGATAGCAACGGGGTTGTAGCCCTGAAGGAGAGTGCCGGAGACAGGTCTCATGCTTCGCTTTTAACCGTTTTCATCAGCGACATCCTTAAAGAAGCTGGCATCAAAGCCGGTAATCTTGAAGCTGTGGCAGTAAGCAAGGGCCCCGGATCATTTACCGGTCTGAGAATAGGCGTCTCAGCAGCAAAAGGAATAGCATACGCAGCTTCAATCCCATTAATCGGAACAGGTACCACTATCTCAATGTTCCATGGCTTTAAACCCATTGCAGAAGCAAAATACGGTGTATCTCCCTCCGACCTGTTCTCCCCTGCTCTCGATGCTCGAAGGATGGAAGTGTATTATTCCGTTCTTGACTTGTCGGGAAAAGAAGTAAAAGGAATATCTGCAGAAATAATCAACAATGATACATTCAGCCGGTTTCCCTCATCATCAAGGATTTTCTTTTTTGGCGACGGAGCCTCCAAATGCAGGGAGGTGCTGAAGAGTGAAAATATTATTATTGATGATGATTTCAGGATATCCGCTTCCTTCATGCAAAAGCCTGCATACGAAGCTCTTGCTGAAAAGCGTTTTGAGGATGTCGCATATTTTGAGCCTTTTTATCTTAAAGATTTCTTAACTTCAAAACAGGTAAAAAACCTTCTCTGAAAAAAATTGGCCCGTTAATTGATTCTCTTTTGTGAATGTGATGAAGAAACTGATCTCAATATTTTTACTCTGCCAGGTTTTCCTGCTGCAACTCGCTGGCCAGGTCTCATCATACCAGCCGGGGGAGAAGGTGAATTACATCATACATTATGGTGCCATCAATGCCGGGATGGCATCTCTGGAGCTCAGAAAAGACTCATTTTCGGGTAAGGATATATGGCATTCAGCAATGGAAGCAAGAACAACAGGTATGGCTGAAGCCCTCTTCAGGGTAAAGGATACTTATGAGAGCTATATAAATCCGGCAACAGAACTGCCGGTCAAATCAATCAGGAATATAAACGAAGGGAGATACCACAAGTATAACATTGTGCTTTTCGATCATGTTACGAGAAAGGACTCGGCAATCCTTACCAGCGATCTGACAGGCATTCATATAACACCACAGGGGATACACGATATCATTTCTTGTTTCTACTGGTTCCGCAATCACAATCTTCCCGGTATTGCAAACTTTAAAAAAGGTGAAATGATTGAGATGACGACCTGGTTCACTGATGAGCTTTATCCCATACGCATGAAATATATCGGTGAAGAGGAAATAAAAACCAGGGCTGGTAAAATAATGTGTTATAAATTTAATCCGGTCACTGAAGTGGGCCGACTCTTTAAAACACAAGAGGATGTTTCCTTCTGGTTTTCGGCCGATAAAAATTTTTTACCGGTTAAGATTCGTTTTAATATCTTTGTGGGGGCGTTTATGGTCGATATGGTGAGCTATGAAGGATTGGTCTACCCTCTCGATATTAAGAAAAAATAACTAACCAAATTTAAGAGAACTAACAGATTTATGGCAAGTACTGCAGATTTCAGGAATGGACTGGTCATTGAATTCAGCAATGACCTTTATACGATTACGTCGTTTCAGCACGTAAAACCGGGCAAGGGACCCGCATTTGTAAGGACCAAATTAAAGAACATAAAGACAGGAAGAGTAATTGACAATACGTTTTCTTCGGGTACTAAAGTTAACATAGCAAGGGTTGAAAGAAGACCCTACCAGTACCTGTACAAGGATGACATGGGTTACTATTTCATGCACAAGGAGACATATGAGCAGATACATATTGAAGAGCATGTGATCGATTATCCGGAATTCCTGCTCGACGGCATCAATGTGGAGGTTGTTGTACATGCCGATACGGAGACTGTACTCTCGGTCGAACTTCCGCAATCGGTGGTTATGGAGATTGTCTATTCCGAGCCGGGGCTCAGGGGAGACACTGCCACCAACACCCTGAAACCGGCAAAAATACAAACCGGAAGCACTATAATGGTTCCTCTTTTCGTTAATACTGGCGACAAAATAAGAATCGATACCCACGAAAGGACATACATGGAGCGGGTAAAGGGCTGAAAAACTGAAATGGAAGATAAACAAGGTTCGAAAGACAGGTTGAAATTATCCAGGTTCAAACTGGATTCACTGCTTGATATTACCCTGTCGATAAACGCCAATCTCCCTATTGAAGCCCTTCTTGCCAAGTACGAATCGATCCTCAGGAATAATCTCGGTATTGGCAAGATCCTCATTTTCAAGCGTTCCGCCCAGTGGGAGTGTCTCCTGAACGGCGGCTTCCCGAAACATTTTGAATCACTCGATGTCGAATCGCACCTCCTTGGATATGATGAGATCACTTATGTATCTGCCGGTATGAATTTTGAAGGAGTCGACATCATCGTTCCCGTTTATAACAACAACGTTCATCTTGCATTTCTTCTTATTGGCGATATTGAAGAGGAAGGCGAAGGGATGAGCCCCGTTATCAAGCATCTCAATTTCATTCAGACTATCTCGAGCATCATAATTGTTGCCGTTGAGAATATAAGGCTCCACAAAGAGTCTTTGCGCCAGGAAGCCATGAAGAAAGAGCTTGAACTGGCAGCCAGGATGCAGAAGATGCTGATTCCCGATAACCGGCACATGCCTCGCGATCCTTCAATAGTGGTGAACGGATTTTATTTCCCTCATTACGAGGTGGGAGGCGACTATTATGATTGTATCAGGCTTTCAGATACTAAGACGGCTTTGTGTATTGCCGATGTGTCGGGGAAGGGGATGTCGGCAGCAATCCTGATGTCAAATTTCCAGGCGACTCTCAGGGCGCTTCTGACAGCTGACATTGATCTTGCATTCCTTGTGAACAAGCTCAATTCGGTGGTTGTTTTAAATGCAGCGGGTGAAAAATTCATTACCTTTTTTATTGCACGATACGATAATAAAACTAAGGTCCTGGAGTACATAAATGCCGCTCACAATCCTCCTGTTCTTTACAATACCAATACCGGTGAAGTGAAGCACATCAGCTCTTCATGCGTGGGAATCGGCATGCTTGATGAGATTCCTGCCATGAGTAAAACTGATCTCCTGATTAACGGGTACACCAAGCTGGTATGCTATACTGACGGCCTGTCGGAATTAAAGGGAGACGATGGTAATGATATTGGTACCCGGGAAATAATAAGACACATCTTGAACCATGAACCGGTTGAACAGAATATCCGTGCAATGATAAAATTCCTCGGGATCCCTGACACGAACCCCTGGCTCTTCGACGATGTTTCAATTGTTGCTGCCGATCTGAGGTAGCGATCAGACATTTTAGAATTAAGAAAACAACTCCTATTCCTATTATCAAAAACCCCCTTTCTTATTTCCCCCAAGGGGGAAATGATTAGTTGGCTCCTTCCCCCCTGGGGGAAGGCTGGGATGGGGGTCTATTGATTTAGTAGGTAGCGATCAGACAAACCTCAGCAAATAATAATTTTTCTTCCCTTTCTGGATAAGCAAGTATTTGCTGTTTAGAAGAAGCCCGGCCGTAACCGGCTGATCCGGATTTTCAACCTTTGTCTTATTGATGCTTACCCCGCCTCCCTGAACCATCCTGCGCAGTTCGCCTTTTGAAGGAAATACCTGCGATTGTTCAGTGCATANNGGGACACCTTCAAATACCGAAAGAAAAATATTTTCGCTCATCTTCATCAGCGATTCGGTGGTTCCCTTGCCGAAGAGTATCTGTGATGCCTCGACAGCAGCATCAAGCTCCCCGCGTGAATGAACCATCAGGGTCACCTCCCCGGCAAGCCTTTTCTGAAGCAGCCTCTCGTGAGGCATTTTATTATGCTCCGCAACGAGGGCTTCAATCTCTTCGCGCCCCAGCAGTGTAAAGATCTTAATATATTTTGTTGCATCCTCGTCCGAGACGTTGAGCCAGAACTGGTAGAAGTGATAAGGCGAAGTCTTCCCGGGATCGAGCCAGACGTTTCCTGATTCGGTCTTGCCGAATTTAGTGCCGTCTGATTTTGTGATTAACGGGCAAGTAAGGGCGAACGCCTCTCCTCCGGTTTTACGGCGTATCAGTTCGGTGCCTGTCACTATGTTCCCCCACTGATCCGATCCTCCCATCTGGAGCCTGCAACCGAGTTCGTTATAGAGATGGAGAAAATCGGTCCCCTGCACCAGCTGGTAGGAGAATTCGGTGAAAGACATCCCCTCTTTTGCATCAGAGCCGACACGTTTCTTAACTGAGTCTTTCGCCATCATGTAATTGACGGTGATATGTTTTCCAATATCGCGTATGAACCCGAGGAATGAGTACTCCTTCATCCAGTCGTAGTTGTTGACCATGATGGCCCTGTTTTTCCTGGCGGACTGGAAGTCGAGGAATTTCTCAAGCTGTTTTTTTATCCCCTCCTGGTTTCTTCTGAGAGTCGCTTCGTCGAGCAGGTTTCTCTCTTCTGATTTCCCTGAAGGGTCGCCGATCATTCCCGTGGCGCCGCCAACGAGGGCAACAGGCACATGACCCGAGCGCTGGAAATGTACCAGCAGCATAACCTGCACCATGTGGCCGATATGCAGAGAGTCGGCAGTAGGGTCGAACCCGATATATCCTGTTGTTACTTCCTTCCCTAGCAACTCCTCAGTACCTGGCATGATGTCGTGGATCATGCCTCTCCATTTCAGTTCTTCAACAAAATTCATAGATATTATTTCTGAAAGGCAAAGATAGCAATCGGGGTTAAATAGTTGTTCCTTCCGTTTTCTTTTTGAAACTATCAAATCCATGTCCGAAGTTACCCTGGCCAATCACAGGAAAGATTGCGGGAGCGATATCGGAGATGGGCATGTAGAATCTAGATCCTTCAATTTTCGCTTTTGGCAGGAAAGGATGACGGGCATCGATGACATTAAGTATGGTAAAAAAGACGCTAAGTATCAGCACCGACTTGAGCAGGCCGAACACCATACCCAGTATCCTGTTTAGGAACCCGAGTGCGATAGCATCGACCATCTTGTCGGCCAGCACTCCAATGAAATGAATGATCACTACAATTATCATGAAAGTAACCAGAAATGAAATAATGCCGACGTACTGTCCTGTCATGTCGAACCAGTCGTAGAGTTTCGCAGCGGTAAATGCCGAGAATTTAATCGCTCCCCATATTCCCAGCACCAGCGCAAGCAGTGATGCCACTTCCTTAACAAATCCATCGGTAAATCCTCTGATAATTGAAAGGATAAGAAGGACAATGATAATGAGGTCGATCCAGTTCATTTTTTAAGTTTTGTTCAGGGTAAAGATATGAAAAAGTTGAAGAAAGCTGAAGAGGGTTGAAGCGGGTTGAAGAAAGTTGAAGCGGGTTGAAGAAAGTTGAACAGGGTTGAAGAGGGTTTAGAGACCGACTCCCCCGTTGAAGGGGCCTTTTGAACTTATTGCAGTGCCGCCGGAAGGCAAATATTTCAGATTGGAGAAAGCAAATTGCAATTCAGACCCTTTAAAGTGATTGCTAAACAAAGTAGCCATTACAATTATTATGTTTAACTTTAATAAGGAATATTGATGGTGAATGTCAGGCATAAGCATTGTACATATTTGAATATCTAATTATTATTATTATAATGCAAATGTGACTGACGGGGCTGTGCTGTGAAAAGACAAAAGACAAAAGACAAAAGACAAAAGACAAAAGACAAAAGACAAAAGACAAAAGAAAGAAGAAAATGAATATAATAAAGAATGGTTGAAAGATGGAAAAAGGGAATAATGATTTATGTAATAGGTTATTTGAATTTGCGATCAGGGTTATTGAATTCTTAAGAACTATTCCTTATACACCGGAAAATAAGGTTATCAGGACTCAATTAGCCAAGAGTGCCACTTCAGCCGGGGCAAATTATGAAGAATCCCAGGGTGGTTCTTCGAGATTAGAGTTTTGCAATAAGGTCAGGATTGCCACCAGGGAAATGAGAGAATCAAATTATTGGCTTAGGATAATAAAAAGGACGGTGACAGAAATAAATAATGACGAAACTGAATATCTTATAAAAGAATCATCCGAACTTAAAAGTATACTCGGCTCAATTGTTCAAAAGAGNNTCTTTTGTCTTTTGTCTTTCTATCTAATTTTTCCTCGTGCTAAAATGAAAAAGATCGTAACAATTAAACGTATGTTTCACCATGATGAGTGGAGATACGGTATTTACTTCGATTATGACAGGGATCTGGGAGATATTGCCAGAAGCATCCCGGGTTCAGTTTGGAGTAAGACAAACAAGTGCTGGCATGTGCCGGCCGAAGAATCTGCGCTGAAAAACATTCTGAAGGCGTTCCGCGACGCTGCTGGTATTGACATATCGTCAATTGCTTTGCCGTCGGAGATTAAGAAATCAAGGGAGGCGGCATATGACAAGCCGCCGGATGACTTTCCGGATAATTCCGGCATTCGGGTTACCATTTTGTCCCCTTCACCCGGAGATCCCGTGAAGGCAGAAGCCAGTCCGGGCAAAGATGACAAGCCGGAGAGTTATGGTCCGGTGAGCTTTTCGATCAATGAAACAGACGGGAGGCTNNGTTGATTCGTTATCGGACTATTTTGCCTCGAAAGGAATAAAGGTCATTGTCAAAAAGCCGGAGGCGCCGGAGCTAATAAGGGAATTGCGTGAGGACACAGGTTCGGATGTTCGCAGCCGGGTTCTCGGGGTGAAGGCCGAAAAAGGTATTGATGAAGTCAGGAGGTATCTCAGCGAGAGGAGGTACAGCGTTCATACTTTACATTCGTACATCAGTCATCTTGAGTTTTTCTTCCGGTATTTTGATCAGAAGGATCCTGGTAACATTACCAATAGGGATATTGAAGTTTTCATGCATGATTACATAATAGCGAACAGGTATTCGGCATCGTATCAGAACCAGGTCATTTCGGCGGTGAAGATTTTTTATGAGATCCATGGAGGGAGGAACATAAACAGTTCTATTTTCGAGAGGCCGCGGCGAAGCAGGTCATTGCCAAAGGTTTTTTCAAAGGAAGAGGTGATGCAGATATTCAATGCGACGAAGAATGGCAAGCACAAGCTTATTTTATGGATAGTTTACTCGTGCGGATTGAGGCGCAGTGAAGTTGTCAACATCAGGCTCACTGATCTCGATACTACAAGGGGCACGCTTCATATCCGTGAAGGNNAGTTACAAGCCGTCGGAGTATTTATTTGAAGGTCAGGCGGGTGGTAAGTATTCGGTGGAGAGTGTATATAACGTATTCAAGAAGTCATTAAGGAGTGCAGGAATAAAGAAGGAAGTAGGGATACACAGTCTGAGGCACAGTTATGCCACGCATTTGCATGAAGGAGGGTTGGATATCAGGTTTATCCAGGAGCTGCTTGGGCATAAGAGTACGAGGACTACGGAGATCTACACGCATGTAAGCCGGAGGGATCTGTTATCGATCAGGAGTCCAATAGATGATCTGGACATAGAATAGAGGCAGCAATGTCATTTTCAGGCAGGTATCATAAAAACCACAAACATG
>PMBC01000037.1 GCA_003152835.1 Bacteroidales bacterium
AGAAGCGTTTCATCTTTAGGCACATATTTAGTTGGATTACAAGAGGAAAAAATAAGGATCGCTATAGAAAAAAAAAGGATGGCCTCAGGGGAAGAAATATTTTTATTTGATATTTTTTTTTCCAAATTTTGTATGAAAAGTGTTACGCAAATATATTAATAAATATCATGAATAAACGACCGCTGAAATGATAAGCAGGAATAAAGCAGCCTACATAATTACCCTCCGGAAAAAGAAGGTCAGGGATGAAGAGAAGTTATTCGTAATTGAAGGTGATAAGATTATCAGGGAATTTCTTGAAGCAAAAGCAAAAGTGAGAATACTTATTGCATTGCCGGAATTTTTGAACTCCCTCCAGGTGTTTCACAAGCAGGGAATAGGTGAGATCATACCAGCGACAAACGATGACCTTAAAAAGGTAAGTTCACTAAAAACTCCTCATAATGCCCTGGCAATCATTGAGATGAGTGAACCAGTAAGAGATCCGGCTGATCTAATCAAGGGATTGACCATTGCCCTCGATTGCGTCCAGGACCCGGGAAACCTTGGCACAATAATCAGATCGGCCGCATGGTTCGGAATAAAGAATGTCTACTGCTCGGAAGATTCTGCCGATATCTATAATCCGAAGGTTATACAGGCCAGCATGGGAGCGATTCTGCATGTAAATGTGATTTACGCATTTTTACCTGAATTATTGGAAAGAGCCAGGAAAATGAGTGTAAAAATTTATGGCGCTCTGATTGAGGGGGAATCTATTTATTCGTATAAGCTCGGATCATCCGGGATCATTTTGCTCGGTAACGAATCAAAAGGTATTTCCGAAGAGCTGTTGCCTTTTATAACTGACAGGATAATGATTCCAAAGCTTACCGATGCACAGCAAGGCATAGATTCTCTTAACGTAAGCATGGCAGCTTCCGTTATCCTTTCAGAATTTACGAGAGGAAGGGGAAGGGTACATTAAGACTGGTGCATCAGAGATCTTTCAATATATATACGGGATGATCCTTTTTTTATTCCGCTTATAATCCTTATAGGTCTCTCCAAACTCTTCTTTAAGAAGTATTTCCTCAATATAAATCCTGTAAAATATTGACAGCGTTACCGGTAATACGACTACAATGAAAGATCCCAGGCTGTCCATTGAAATAGCTTCTCCTGTCATTATCATCAATAGCCCAAGATAACTGGGGTGTCTTACTATACTGTACAATCCATTTGTTTTTAGTTCATGAGTATTGTTTATAGCCACATCTACTGTAAAAGCATTCTTTAACTGCATAATCGCTGTCCAGCGAATGGCAAATCCGGCAATAATTATTAGCAAGCCCGCTGATGCAACAAAATAATCCGCAGTATTCCAGCTGGCGTACCTGGCATTAATAAATCCAAAAGTAAGTCCGGCACAGATTGCCATCCACATAAATATCAGAGAGCCTCTGTCCTTCTGTTTTACGGCCGATTTTTTTGTTGAATGTTTTGTCAGCAACAGCATCATCTCTGAGACCAGATATAGAAATGAGAAAAAGATTGAAATTTTTATCATGAATGGCATAACAGTATGTTTTTAAGTTTATAATCTATTGCATAGTTATTTTCTTCCCATAGGTTTCCATCATTTCTCAATTTTAATCCGTGCACTCCATCCGTAAGAAGTAGGTGTTGAGATTCCAACCTTTCTTACCTTTGGATTCAAAGGCTTCAAAACTGTTGAAGATTCAGACCTGCCGATCCTGATCACAAAATCGGGTTTCTTATCCAGATCATAATCGATGGTATCACTTATAATTTCAGGTAAATTTCCTCTCCAGTCAATCTGAACAAACCCTTGCTTTCTCTCTCCAATGAGACCGTCAAAAACCGGTTTCCTGACCACAAGGGTGCAGCTTTTCATCACTATTTGTTCTGCTGCTTCACCACCTGTTAAATTTGGATTGATTTTCATAAAGGGGAACCTTGAAATTCCTGAAGAAAAATTGTTTAATCCGGGAAAAAGAACAAGTATAAGTAACAGGCAAAGGATTGCCCAGAATATGCCGGCTGCAATTTTTATTTTTTTCATGATTACTTCTCAGATAAAAAGGTTAAAAATGCTTTTGATAACTGTGATTATCGCACCTGATGAAAAGACTGCAATAAACAGGAAGGAGACAAAGAGGAAGATATTTCTTGAAAATTTCTTCATGCTTCCTGCCGGAATTCCTTTAATACCATAATGTATCGCTTTCCTGGAACATGCATCGACACATTTTCCACACTTACTGCAGAAGATAGAAACTTTCCCGTTTTTTACATCCTCAGGGGTAAGCGCAAAAAGGGGACATACATCCACACATTTAAAGCACTCATTACATGCTTTCTTGTCAATTTTCACCGTAAATGGAGTTATCTTATTCGACAGGCTGTTCATAGCACCAAGCGGACACAGAAAACTGCACTGAGTTCTTTTTCTTGTCAATACAGGGAGAATGACTACAAGACCTAAGAAAAGCGATATAAATACACCGGCCTTGGCAGCAGATTCCATGCCCGTAACCTGTTCGAATTCTGTGACAGCTTTAAAGGGGCAAATCCAGCTGCAATAAGTAGGAGTCAGCGAAAGTGCGGCAGTTATAGCCACCATGAGAAGAACTGCAAAAGGCATCCACCTCCAGTAATCACTTATCTTTTTTATTACCGGTTTCTTCCTTAATCTTGAAAATCCATCGTCCCACCCGCCATAAAAGCAGCCCCAGCTGCAGAATCCGCGGCCAAGGACAAGAGTTGCAACCAGCCAGAGCACTGCCATGGATGAAATATTAGCAAATCCGCCAAGGATCGTCCCGGGGAAAATAATGGATTTTGTAAATGCCGCAGGAAGGATCATCATAGGTATTACAAGATGACAGAAAGGAATCTTACATTCTACAATGTCAGCCTGTGAGAATGACATTGAATGCCTGATCTCAAGCATGTTCCTGATAAGGGTAAATGAAAGCGAAAGAGCAAAGACTATGAAGATTATAGCCCTGAATTTATCGGTCTTTCCCGTGTAATGCATCAGGAAATAGAGAATATTCATCCCCAGAAAAGTCGCCAGTATAGCCAGCGTTCCTGCAGGATCGGAAAAATCAGGCTTGCCTCCTGTGATAAAGACAAATGTTATTAAAAACATCGGCAGCGCGTAAAGCAGCGATTTGCCGAAAGATTTTTTCATACTTGGATTATTGACTGTTTCATCCATTTATTATTCCTCCGATTAAGTTTGTAAAACCTTTAATTATGAATATGATACCTGCAAGACCGGTAGCCAGGGTTCCAACTGTTTCAAATACTTTCTTCTTCCTGAACCGCCCGGCAAGAGGCAATGGAAGAAAATATAAAGATGAACCTGCAAAGAAGCCGAGGAAAGCCAGGTAACTTTGTGTTATAGTGCCTTGAGTTGCGCTTTTGGTAAGTATTAGCAAGAGTGCGGGACAAAAACCCAGGCTGTTAACTACGCCAAGAAAAACCGGAACCAGTTTTTTGTTATTTACCGTGGTTACAATTTTTGCAGGACAGTCAGGCTTGCGGTTCCTTCCGACGCTGTACCATATAAGCATTACAGCAAATAAAATGTATAGTATCCCTGAAATATAATTTCTGAATATTGCCGATGTGAAAATTGTCTTCCCAAAATACCAGGCAAGAGTTGCCAGCAGGAAATAAACAATAAGCCGTGTCATCAGGAAAAAGGAGAGATCCGAAATGATTTTCCTGGTACCTGCCGATCCTGCCATCAGGTAGGGGAAAAACACCATTCCGCAGGTTAACAGACATGTGGATCCGCTGCTCAGGCCAAGAATAAATGTATCAAGCATCTTTTCTTTTTCTGGCAAATATATTTCTGCACCATAGCTGCTGCAAGAGAAATGTGGCCAGTTACATGTAATTGTGATAAGAGGATAAACCAGAGTGGTGTTCTGCTAAAAAGAGGGACATACGGATACAGGCAATATCTATCCGGAAGCCAGAATAAGCTTATTATTTCCCGGCAAGCAATGAGGCTTTTGACCTGGAGACAGGAATTACCTCATCGGTGTGAAGCAGTTTTATCTTCATATTCTGGCTGTGTCCGGCAATTCTGTCTATAAAATCAAGATTTACGATATAACATTTATGGCACCTTATAAACCCGGTATTTTTTCTGAGCTCATATTCTGCCGATTTCAGAGTGCCGCGCATTGTCACCTTGTTAATTACATTATCCTTTAGCATTACGATTGTAACGTAATTATCATTTGAGCAGAGATAGATGATGGATTTTGGATTGATCCTCAGATCATTCTTCTCATTTCCGGCAGTTATTCTTACCTCTTCCACCCACAAAAGTTTCTCTTCCGGTATATCTGCCTCTTTTAAGGCATTCCGATACATTTTATTGTAAACCATTATATGTGAGATGGTAACCGGAATGATACCCACAAGAATAGCAATCCATACAGAGTACAGAAGATATTTAGCTGCAAAATCAAGCTTGAAAATTGTGAATATGAAAAAATAATTCGCAGCCCCGATGCTTGATGCAATGATAATATCCCATATTATATTTTTCCCTAACGTCCAATTTTCGCGAATTACAACAGGTTCAATTAAAAATTTAAATACTAACAGTACAAATGCGGTGATCACCCCGAAACCCATTGTCATGATAAGCTGACTCATTGGTTTAAGGCTTGCCACCCCAAATGGTTTAAAAAGATAGAGGAAAAGGAAAATGAATAATCCAAAAAGGAGGATAGTATATAATTTACTCTTCTTTGTACCAGTTTCCCTGTATGGTTGTCTGAAAGGATTACTCATGTTCTTTAATAATCAGAACAAAACTATTCATTATTTAACAATTAAGAAAAACTGATTATGAAACTCCGGCAGGAAGATCCAGAAGAAAGAAACTATTTAGCCTTTATTTTTGCAGCAATAGCCTCAGCAGCTCTCATCCCGTCGACGGCAGATGAAACAATACCTCCCGCATAGCCGGAACCTTCACCGCATGGGTATAAACCTATGATTTTAACATGCTCGAGAGTCACCGGGTCCCGTGAGATTCTGACCGGAGAGGAGGTTCGGGATTCCACTGCCACAACTACAGCTTCATTTGTAAGGTATCCTTTCATTAATGATCCGAACAACCGGAATCCGCCCCTGAGTTTTTTTCCAATGGTTCCCGGCAGCCAGCTGTGAAGAGGCGAAGAAGTTACTCCGGGGAAATAAGACACTTTCGGCAATGAACCTGAAGCAGTTCCGGCTACAAAATCCGCAAGTCTCTGAGCTGGCGCTCTCTGAGTATGTCCGCCGTTCTTCCATGCCTCCCTTTCGAGATATTTCTGAAATTCAATGCCTGCGAGTTCCTTGTATTCTGAGTATTTCTGAAGGTCTTCAGGTCTGACCTCTACCACAATACCTGAATTGGCGTATGGGGAATTTCTTCCCGAGGGTGACATGCCGTTCACAACAATCTCCTCCTGAGAAGTTGCAGAGGGCACAATAAAACCACCAGGGCACATGCAGAATGAGTAAACCCCTCTCCCTTCTATCTGTCTGACAAGATTATAAGATGCAGCAGGCAGGTATTCGCCCCGGGGATTTCCATGATACTGGATCTGGTCTATCAGATCCTGGGGATGCTCCACCCTGACACCTACCGCAAATGATTTCATTTCAAGAGTCACTTTATGCTTCGTGCATATTTCGTAAATATCCCTTGCAGAATGACCTGTTGCAAGTATGACATAAGGCGATGTAAATTTCTCATCGCCGGTTGTTACAACTCCTTTTATCTTATCGCCTTCAATTATCAGATCAGATACTTTTTTCTCCAGAAGGAAGATGCCTCCGGCATCCATTATGGTTTTTCTGATTTCCGAAATTATTCCCGGAAGCTTATCTGTACCCAGATGAGGGTGCGCTTCATACAATATATTCTCATTTGCGCCATGAAGACAAAGCAGCTCAAGAACCCGCGAATTGTCTCCCTTTTTCTTTGATCTTGTATAAAGTTTCCCGTCTGAATATGTGCCTGCACCGCCTTCTCCAAAACAATAATTACTATCAGGATCGACAATCTGTTCCCGGCTTATTTTAGCAATATCTGTTTTACGGGATGAAACATCGCGGCCTCTTTCAATAATCACAGGCCGGATTCCAAGCTCGATCAGCCTCAATGCCGCAAATAATCCTGCCGGTCCTGCTCCAACAATAATCACCTCTTGTTGTCGCAAAACATCTGTTGGAACATATGGATTTAATAATGGAGGGGTTTCATTGCCTGAAAAAACATCGACTGTAAGGTTTATCCTGATGTTCTTTTTCCTGGCATCAACCGAACGTTTTATTACCCGGATTGAAGAAATATCTGAGGGATTCAGTTTTGTGAGGGTACCTGAGATCTTAAGTATGGTCCTTTCGTCGGCTGCAGCCGCAGGACTAAGATTCAGCTGAACTTGTTTTGGCATTCCTATTCAAAATGAAAAGCAAGAACCCATATCTGCGATTTCATCTTCTCAATGGCATTGCAATACTGCTCATAACCCGCGGGAGCGTCCCTGACAATAACATTGCGAAGTCCGTTTGACATCTTCAGCTCCACTGATAGCTTGAAATAGGTCAGATAAAAGTCAAGCCCTGCTCCCATCTCATAATAAAGATCAGGCCGCTTGATCCTGATATAAACGGGTCTCTCTTCAGGAATGATCTCCTTTTTACCTGCAAGGTCGTATCGATAATTCAATCCTGCTACCACATATGGCCTCACATTATTGAGCCTGTCGCCCTTGTATTTAAGAAGCAGGGGAAATTCAAGGAACGATGATTCAAGTCGTTGCTGCCCATTGTAAAGCACCTGGTTTTTATAGTACCGTATGTTTCTCTGACCAAACGAAACGCCCGGAAGAAACCTTATATCAAGATGTTTTGATGGACGAAGGTCAGTAACTATCTGGATATTTATCCCGGGATTGAGTCTGGAAACCTCAGGATAAAGAGAATCGGTCTTCAGATATTCCTCAGAAGGTGTAATATCAAAATCCATTGCATTGAATCCAAGGCTGAAACCAAAATGCAGAAGCTTTTCATCGTACCATGATTCGTTCTTGGGTTTCTGCTTTTGTCCCCACAGATTACAATGGATCAAAAGGAAAATCAGTGTTAAGAATATATATACCGGTCTCTTTCTCAAAGCTCTTTCAGTGGTTTTTCGGGCACAAGATAATAAACTGCAATTAATAATAATTATTGCCTTTTATAAATTAAACCTGTATAGATGCTGGCAACACCCCCGGTAAGCCTTTTCTGTTTTACGTCACTGAATCCTGCTCTTATGAGCATTTCAATGAATTTCTCATTTTCCGGGAATTGCATAACTGTTTCAGGCAGGTAACTGTATGCTCTCCCGTTTTTTGAGAATATTCTTCCAAGAAACGGAAGAATATTCAGAAAATAGAATCTATAGACCTGGCTGAAAGGAAATTTTGACGGCCTTGAAAATTCAAGAACCATTATAAGTCCTCCGTCTCTTAAAACCCTTCCCATCTCGGTAAGTCCTGCAAGCGGATCTGCGAAGTTCCTAACTCCGAAAGCTGACATGGCCACATCGAAGCTTTTATCGGGGAATAAAATATTCTTTGAATCACCTGAAAGCAGTTCAATCTTTTCCGAGAAACCCAGCTTCAATACTTTTTCCCTGCCCGCTTCGAGCATCTTTTCAGAAATATCAATACCGGTTATATGCGAAGGATCAAGCTTCATTGCAGCAATTGCAAGGTCGGCGGTGCCTGTCGCAACATCCAGAATATCAGGGTTCTTGTAGATCCCGGAAATGATCCTGACAGCTTTTTTCCTCCATAAACTGTCAACTCCGAATGAGAGGAAATGATTGAGAAAATCATAACTATGGGCTATCTCATCGAACATTGAACCGACAGATGCTTTCTTATCGTTTAGAGGTGTCGTTTGCTTATTTTCCATGGGAAGTGCAAAGATAGTAAAATTATTACGGACCTTATCTCCCCTGATAAGGGCAAGGTCGATAAGGCCAATAAAAATTAATTCCTATTTTTACGAAGTCCTAATCTGAAAAAACATCATGGGAAAAATCATTATGATCACGGGTGCAACGGCGGGCTTTGGCCGGGCAACAGCAATGAAATTCGCACAGAACGGTTATGATGTTATTATTACCGGACGAAGGAAAGAGAGGCTGAATGAGCTCGGGAAAGAGCTTTCAAAATATAAGGTAAAAGTATTGCAGCTTAATTTCGACGTGAGGAAGAACAGCGACGTCGTAAAAACAATTAACAATCTCCCCGATGAGTGGAAGAAGATTGACATCCTGGTAAATAATGCCGGGCTGGCTGCAGGATTGGAGCATGTAAACGATGGTATCATTGATGACTGGGACAGGATGATAGATACTAATATAAAAGGTTTATTATATGTTACCAGGGCAGTCTCGCCGCTGATGGTAGCAAGGAATACTGGTCATATTTTCAATATTGGCTCCATAGCAGGCAAATCTGCTTATGAAAAAGGAAATGTTTATTGCGCAACAAAGTCTGCGGTCGATTCACTGACAAGGTCGATGAGAATAGATCTGCTGAAGCATAATATCAGGGTTACCCAGATTGCTCCGGGAATGGCTGAGACAGAATTCTCTCTTGTCAGGTTTCATGGCGATGAGGAAAAGGCCAGAGCAGTCTACAAGGGAATAGATGCCTTGAAAGCAGAAGATATCGCGGATGCAATTTATTATTGCGCAACCCTTCCACCCCATGTCTGCATTAATGACCTGGTAATTACACCGACACAGCAGGCTGATGTTTTTTATAATTACAGAAAGGCGTAAAAGAATGAGGGGGAGAAANNCAAGATTCAAGGAGCTTCGCGATGCAGTTCCGCGAAGCGGAAGTGGGTGATAATTCAAAAACAGTGTTACTCCGTGTAAAACTCCGTGAAACTCTGTGGTTAAAAAATAAAATAGAAAATTATGTATACATATGATTACTTATTCGATTTTACAAAGAGTGTCTTCCTGAAGATGGGATGCAGTGAGCATGATTCGGATGTTATTGCTGAAGTGTTTCTTGCAGCAGAGATGAGGGATCAGGCTTCGCATGGCATGATAAGGATAAAAGATTATTATGAGCTCTGGAGAGCAGGCAGGATAAATGTAAATCCAGATGTCAGGATTGTTCATGAATCACCAAGCACCGCAGTTGTTGATGGTGATAATGCTGTGGGGATGGTTACCGCAAGGAAGTCAATGGAGACTGCTATCGCAAAAGCGGAAAAAGCAGGAACGGGATGGGTGGCAGCACGCAACTCAAATCATTTCGGAATAGCCGGTTATTATGCGATGATGGCTCTTAAGCATGACATGATAGGTATCTGCCTCACCAATGCCAATCCTCTGGTAGCCCCAACATTTTCGATAAGCAGGATGATGGGTACAAATCCTATTGCAGTCGCAATTCCTGCAGGCAGCCAGCCTCCTTTTATCGCCGATTTTGCCACAACACCTATTGCCAGGGGAAAGCTTGCCGTTGCAGAAAAAAAAGGAGAAAAAGTTGCACTGGGGTTTGTCCAGGATAAAACGGGTATTCCATCAGACGATCCGACAATTCTGAAAAGAGGCGGATCAATGCTCACTCTCGGAGGCGACAGGTTGCACGGCAGTCACAAGGGTTATTGTCTTTCAGCTATAGTCGATATCTTCTCTGCAGTTTTCAGCGGCGCCAATTTCGGCCCGTTCGTTCCTCCAAGCGTGGCTTACCTGCCTCTGCTTGAAAAGAAAGTCGGTGAAGGAACAGGACATTTCTTCGGAGCGATGAGAATCGATGCCTTCCAGCCGGCAAACCATTTCAAAGCTAAAATGGACGAATGGATCACTACGTTCCGCACTGCAGAACCTGCTGAAGGTCAGGAAAGAGTACTGATACCCGGAGATCCCGAAAGAGAAGCAGAATCCAGAATCAGGAGAGAAGGGATAAAACTTGTACCTGCAATCAAAGATGATCTGGTCGCAATTGCCAGGGAGCTCGATATTAAATTTGATCAGTTCTAGAGACTACTGGTTATTTTCTGTAAGCTTCTTTTATTAAACTTTTTATAAGTATGTTTTCTGTGTGTAACTCTGTGGTCCTCTGTGTAACTCTGTGTAAGTTCTTTAATTTTTTAAGTTACACGGAGAGACACTGAGAAGTCACAGAGAGCCACAGAGGGAAAATCATTATTGATTCATAAAACCCTGATCCTTTAGAACCTGTAGAAGTGTTCTCGAGAAGAGCACATTATCGCTTTTATTGTATCTCACATCCGTAAAAACCTGGGCCAGGCTCTCCTTCGAATTCTCCTTAACGAACTGCTTGTTATCGCTCCTCATTTCCTTTACTTTGTAGAAGGCATCAATATCCTTATCTGTATAATCAGAATATACTTCATTGTGAATTACAGCTTCGAGAGGCAGCCGGTCGACCTGATCAGGTTTTTCTGCCGGCCATCCGATCGTTACCGTTGTCACAGGAACCACTCCGGCAGGAAGTTTGAGTACCTCTATTATATTATGCGCCATATATGTGGTTGTTC
>PMBC01000008.1 GCA_003152835.1 Bacteroidales bacterium
GCTGAAGCTGGCAGCATTATTCCTTTGCACCGGCTACGTCTCCAACTATGAAAAACCGATGGATGAATCGTTGACTACAATCGAAGAAACTCTGCCAAAATATGGTTTTGACCAGTCCGAGATTGATGATGTCGAAAAATTGATCCGGAATTCTTTTAATGATAAACAGGAATCAGAAAATGATAAAATTCTTCACGACTCAGTTTATGATTACCTGGGGAGAGTGGATTTCATCAAACTTTCGGACAGACTGCTTCGCGAAGAATCAGAAAATGGTTTACCTCATGGGAAAAAGGAGTGGACTGAAATTCAGAGAAAGCTGCTTCTTGATCATGAGTTTAAAACTGATACGGGCAAACTTTTACGCAGTGTGCCGGTCGAGGACCAGGTTTCAGCTCTTCTTTCAAGTTGAGAATAACAGTTCATTCTACTGAAAAATCTAGAAATATATATTTATATAATGTACTTTTGAACCGACTTTTAAAAATGTATCTATGGGAACCCTTGACTGGAAAAACCTGCCTTTCGGATATATAAAAACTGATTTTAATATTCGTTGTCATTATAAGGACGGTAACTGGGGAAAGCCTGAAGTTTCTCAATCTGAGTATATTGATATCCACATTGCGGCAACTGGTCTCCATTATGGCCAGGAGGCATTTGAAGGAATGAAAGCATACATGGGGAAAGATGGGAAGGTCAGGGTTTTCAGGTGGGACGAAAATGCCAGCAGGTTAATTTCATCGGCAAACGGGATCAGGATGGCTCCGGTTCCTGCCGAACTGTTCAGGGAGGTTGTGTTTCAGGTAATAAACCTGAATAGAAAATTTGTGCCGCCATATGGTTCAGGCGCCTCATTGTACATAAGGCCGCTACTATATGGCAGCGGAGCTGAAGTTGGTGTAAAGCCAGCTTCAGAATACACTTTCATTGTATTTGTAACCCCTGTAGGGCCATATTTCAAAGGTGGTATAAAGCCGGTAAATATGATGATCTGCCGCGACGTTGACAGGGCAGCGCCACTTGGTACCGGTATTTATAAAGTCGGAGGAAACTATGCAGCAAGTCTCAGAGCACTTGTGGCAGCCAAGGAGAGCGGATACGGTAGCGTAATATTCCTCGATGCAAAAGAGAAAAAGTATATCGATGAATGCGGGCCGGCTAATTTTTACGGCATAAAGGAAAATACATATATCACTCCCAAATCTGAATCTATTCTTGGCTCAATTACAAATAAGAGCCTGCTTCAGCTGGCCGGCACCCTGGGCATCAAAACGGAGCGCAGACAAGTGCCTGTTGAGGAGCTTACAGAGTTTTCAGAGGCAGGTGCATGCGGAACGGCAGCTGTGATAACCCCGATAGGCAAAATTGTCGATCCTGATAAGAATAAAATATATGAGTATTGCAGGGACGGGAAACCGGGAGAACTTACCATGAAGATGTATAATAAGCTGGTTGGAATCCAGACCGGAGATGTGCCTGACGAATTTGAGTGGATGACAGTTATTGAATAAGACAAAAGACAAAAGTCACAAGATAAAAGATAAGAATACTCTGGAATTTTGCACCTGGCAATGACAGAGAAAAAAATAATCCCTCCGTGAAGCGGAGGGCAAGGAGTGGGTTAAAAATGAGGAAAAAAGAACAGGGACACGAAAGATCTAGACTGAGGAGTTCTTATTTATCCCTGGTAGTAAGTGTGTCACTGGTTTTATTTCTTCTTGGGATTCTTGGACTTGTTCTTATTAACGCAAAGGAGCTGTCAGATTATTTTCGTGAAAGTCTTTCCTTTTCGGTTATGCTGGATGATGCTGCCAAAGAGGCAGATATAAGAATGCTCCAGAAGGATCTTGATGCGAAATCATATGTTAAATCGACAACTTACGTTTCAAAAGATGATGCAGCAACAAAAATGAAGGAGGAACTCGGAGAGGATTTCGTAAGTTTCCTTGGGGACAATCCGCTTCCTCCATCAATAGATGTTTATCTCACTTCAAAATATACCAGGCCCGACAGTGTTGCAAAAATTGAAAAATATATTCTCGGGTACCCTTTTGTAAAAGAGGTTTATTACCAGGAATCCCTGCTCTTTCTTATAAACGAAAATGTAAAAAAGATCAGTCTCTTCCTTCTTGTGATCAGTTCTTTCCTGTTCCTTATAGCCCTTACAATTATCAACAATACCATAAGGATATCTATATATTCAAAGAGGTTCATTATAAGAACAATGCAGCTTGTCGGAGCAACAAGGTCATTTATAAGGAAACCCTTTATTCTTCAAAGCGCCCTGCATGGTTTCATCGCCGCACTGATTGCGATGACACTTCTGATGGGATTGCTTTACCTTATCGAGAAGGAATTTTTTCTTATGTTTACATTCGAAAATACAAACCTTCTGCTGCTTCTGGGAGCAGCCCTTATTATGACTGGTGTTTTAATCAATATCATTTCAACATATTTCTCAGTCAACAGGTATTTAAGTATTTCCGAAGACAAACTTTATTATTGAAACATCATGGCAACAAAAAATGAAAATAAGGAAAATCTGAATTTTGCACTCGGACGCGAGAATTATAAGCTTCTGGCAATTGGTTTTGCAATCATTGTAGTCGGCTTTCTGCTGATGCTTGGAGGAAAATCACCCAGCCCTGATAAGTTCAGCGATAATATCTTCAGCTTCCGGCGGATCACACTGGCCCCTATTGTTGTGCTTGCCGGATTTATTTTTGAAATCTGGGCCATCATGAAAAAGCCAAAGGAGAAAGAAGAAAAGTAAGCTAAAGTTTGGAGTGCCTGTAGTGCCTAAAGTTAGTTCTTCATAACTCTAAGTACTCCAGGCACTTTAGTTCACTTTAGGCACTTTTATATTAAATATTAAAATTATTTATTAGTTATATGAACTGGTTTGAAGCGATAATCCTTGGCCTGATCCAGGGAATTACTGAGTTTTTACCCGTCAGCAGTTCAGGGCATCTCGAACTTGGAAAGTATCTGTTCAACATTAACCCTGACACAAATTTTTATTTTTCAGTTGCTGTCCATGGGGCTACTGTCCTGAGCACTATTGCAGTACTTTGGAAAGAGATTGCTGATTTGTTTAAAGGATTTTTTAAGTTCAGGTTAAATGAGGAGACAAAATATGTATTTAAAATATTTATCTCAATGATCCCGGTAGGAATAGCCGGATTGTTTTTGACGGATATTGTCGACAAGTATTTTACAGGGAACATGATTTCTCTTGGGATTCAATTCATGATCACAGCTGTCCTTCTGTTTCTTACCTCATTTATAAAACCAAAAGAAAGGCCAATAGGTTATCTGGATTCTTTTATAATCGGTATAGCACAGGCTATTGCAGTGCTGCCGGCAATTTCCAGGTCAGGCGCCACAATTGCTACCGGGATGATGATAGGGAATAAAAAATCAGATATTGCAAAATTCTCCTTTCTGATGGTTCTGATACCAATAATTGGAGCTAATCTGGTAGAAATGAGATCAGGGGGCTTTTCTGTTGAGGGAACCTCTGTTTCAGTAATTCTGGCAGGGTTTATAACAGCATTTATTTCGGGGTACTTTGCATGTAAATGGATGATAAACCTTGTTAAAAAGGGAAAGCTTGTGTGGTTTGCTGTTTATTGTGTTCTGGTCGGAGTTTTTTCTATTTTATTAGGGATGCATGTTATCTGAAAAAATATCAGTTTTTGAGGAAGGGCAGCTTCTACTTTTTAATAAACCAATTTACTGGACGTCTTTCGATCTTGTGAATAAAGTCAGGATCATGATCAGAAGTACGTTTGGAATAAAAAAGATTAAGGTGGGACATGCCGGGACTCTTGATCCCCTGGCAACCGGTCTGATGATAATTTGCACAGGGAAAGCGACAAAGCGGATTGAAGAATTCCGTGACCTTGATAAGGAATATATTGCAACATTTCATTTTGGAGAGACAACCCCTTCTTATGATCTTGAGACAGAGGTTAATGGAAGATTTTCTACCAGCCATCTTACTCATGAATTGGTTGAAGAGAAGATGAAAGGATTTCTCGGAGAACAGCAGCAGATGCCTCCGATGCACTCAGCAAAATTTATTAATGGCAGGAGAGCTTATGAGTTCGCAAGAAAAGGAATTGAAAAGGAACTTAAGCCTGTGGATATCAATTTCAGGGAAATAGAGCTAATATCTTTCCTGAACCCGGATGCAAAAATAAGAGTCATCTGCAGCAAGGGAACATATATAAGGTCTCTCGCCAGAGACCTGGGAGATGCTCTTAAGTGCGGCTGCTATCTGTCAGGATTGGAGAGAATTTCAATTGGGGAGCATAAACTATCAGACGCTTTAACACTTGAAAAATTCGAACAATATCTTAAACAATTGCAACAAAACAGATATTAATACGTATAATGGAATTCTAAATTTATGAAAACTACAGGAGGGATATGAAATTATCGCAGTTCAGGTATAACTTGCCGCAGGAGCTGATAGCTCTTTACCCTACAGTAAACAGGGATGAATCAAGATTATTTATTGTAAACAGAAAGACCGGGAAGTTTGAACATAAGGTTTTTAAGGAGATAGTCGATTATTTTAATGAAAATGACGTCCTCGTATTCAATAATACTAAAGTTTTTCCTGCCCGGCTTTATGGCAACAAGGAGAAGACAGGCGCTGAGATTGAAGTTTTCCTTTTACGGGAACTGAACAGGGAACAACGCTTATGGGACGTGCTGGTGGATCCTGCCAGGAAAATACGTATCGGGAATAAGCTTTATTTCGGAGAAGATGACCTACTCGTGGCTGAGGTGATAGATAATACAACCTCGAGAGGAAGAACCTTAAGGTTCCTTTTTGACGGCACATATGAAGAGTTTAAACAGACTCTTTACGGACTCGGGGAAACGCCGCTACCTAAATTCATTAACAGACCGGTGGAACCTGAAGACAATGAGAGATACCAGACAATATTTGCGAAGCATGAAGGTGCCGTTGCAGCGCCGACAGCCGGTTTGCATTTCTCTCGTGAACTTCTGAAGAAACTCGAGATATTAGGAGTTGATTTTGCTGAAATAACCCTTCATGTGGGGCTTGGAAATTTCAGAAGCGTCGATGTTGAAGATCTTACAAAACATAAGGTTGACTCGGAAAGGATAAATATTTCCGAAGAGGCAACCGAGATAGTCAACAAGGCTAAAGACAATAAATTCAGGATCTGCGCTGTTGGAACTACCGTTGTCAGGACACTCGAGAGCTCTGTATCTACCAGCGGTTACCTGAAACCATTTGACGGTTGGACAAATAAATTTATTTTCCCTCCTTATGAATTCAAGGTACCCGATATGATGATAAGCAATTTTCACCTCCCTTATTCAACCCTTCTTATGATGGTTGCTGCTTTTGGAGGATATGACCTTATATTTGATGCTTATAAAACTGCTGTTAAGGAAAAATACAGGTTCGGTACTTATGGAGATGCAATGCTGATAAGATAAAGGTGCAAAGGTGCAAGCGTACAAGGGTGCAATGGTAAGAAAAAATCCCCTCCCTGGAGATCGGAGTGCAACGGAGATTCCGCGTTAGCGGAAGCCTGTCCCGCGGCAGCTGGAGGGGTTAGGAGGATGTAGATATAAGCCCCTAATGTCATATTTTACTAAAGATTATCTTTTATGCCTGACCGGATGATAAAACTCATCCGGTTTTTTTGTTGTATGAAACAACCCATTTATTGGCTAATTCGCCCGACTGGTCAAAAAATATAATAATTATTAAATAATATTTTTACCTTTAATCAGGTTATAGCTATCTGGTTATACTTATGCAACCAAGTTAACCTGAAATTTGTCTAGTGTAGAGAGAATCAGTCCGTTTGATTTGTGAGTAACGGGCATAAAAATATTTGGTTAGTATTTCGACTTTTAAAAAAAAAGTTTTAAGGGCCGGATATATTTTTTTTTGTATAAGATGAAGTAAACGTTAAGAAATTACAAATACCACATAAATGAGGAGGTATATCATGAATACTTTGCAAAACAAATCATCAGGGGTTACTGGCAGCCGACGGAGCTCCTTGAAGCGGACATTGCTGGTTCGCTTTAAACTTGTCCTGTGCATTGTACTATTGATTCTTGCAATCGGGAATCAGAAGATCTTCGGTCAGGGAGTCGGGATAAGCGAAGTTTCGATTGTTCCCGATGGAACTTCGATCCTTGAACTCAGATCGACATTAAGAGGATTTCTGGCTCCCCGAATGACAACTGCTGCACGGTTGGCAATTGCATCACCCGCGCAGGGACTCCTTGTTTATGATACCAGTGCCAAATCATTCTGGTATTACGATAGCGGTTGGAAATCAATAGCTGCTGAAGCATTGGGTGCTTCAAATCAACTCCTTGGTATGAATGCAGCCGGCACTGCAAACGAATACAAAACTTTGTACGGTACTGCAAACCAGATATACGTTACAAATGGAATCGGCAGCATCACATTATCCACTCCTCAGAATATTCATAACGGTGCTTCCCCAACCTTCTTCGGATTAACTCTCACCGGACTGACTCCAAATTCCGGAGTATACACCAACAACACTAACGGGCTTACATCAACACCACCTTCTATCGGAATAATCGGATACTGGAACCGTACGGGAACAGTTCTTTCTCCATCAAATGCCGGAGATGCGGTTACGACAAGCGGCAATATTTATACGACAGGAGGCGGAGCTATAACATCTTCCGGATTGCTAACTGGTTCAGCAGGCGCAACAATTTCAGGGGGTATAATCAACCTGAACAACAGCTCGAATTTTGCAACAAATATAAACACAGGAACATCGACATTGAACGTAACAATAGGCAACTCAGCCAACTCACTTTATCTTCCAAAGTTCACTATCCCCGGGGTACTGCATAATGACGCCACGGGGTTGGTCTCATCAAGCCTGATTGTCAACTCCGACATAACTAATAATTCAATCAACCTGACACAGAAAGTGACCGGGGTATTACCTGTATTGCATGGAGGTACCGGTTTAGCAACATTTGGCGGGACAAACACAGTGCTCTATACATCCGCGCCGGATGTGCTTACTTCCGTAGCAGCCTCAACTGCAGCGGGACAGTTTTTGCAAACCTCCACAACCGGAGGAGCCCCGGCATGGAAGACAATCCTTGATGTGGGAAACGGCGGAACAGGCTTAGCAAATATCACGACAAATTATCTCATTTACGGAAATGGAACAGCACCGATTAATTTACTGGCTCCGGGCAGTACAACAGGTGCCCTTCTGACAACAACTGCAACAGGTGCCCCCGGGTGGCTGACACTGAATACATTACCGGCGACATCCGGCATTCTTCAGGTGCGCAATGGAGGAACAGGATACGACAACACTTATTCAAACGGTCAGCTGCTGATCGGGAATTCAACCGGGACTCTGACCAGGAATGCACTAACGGGAACAGTGAACCAGGTTTATGTAACCAATGGAGACGGGACGATCACTTTGGCATTACCGCAGGATATTCATACAGGGGCGGAACCGATCTTTCAGGGATTAACATTAAATGGTTTAACTGCAAGTGCAGGAGTTTATACGGATGCATCAAAGAAACTGACCTCATCACCTCCTGCTTCAGGGTCTATAGGCTACTGGAACCGTACAGGAACAGTTCTTTCACCATCCAATGCCGGAGATGCAATAACTACAAGCGGCAATATCTCGACTACGGGAACAGGGACAATAACCTCAGCAGGATTGCTGACAGGATCAGCAGGAGCAACAATATCAGGAGGAGCAGTAAATATTAATAACAACTCGAATTTTGCGACGAACATCAATACAGGAACCTCGGCAGGAGCAGTTAGGATAGGAGGATCATCGAACACAATCACGTTACCGGCATTTACGGCAGCAGGTATAGTTCATAATGATAATGCAGGGTTATTGTCGACGAGCCTGATTGTAAATAACGATATAGCCATTGGCACGATTGATCTTACCAGCAGGGTTACTAATGTACTTCCGATAGTTAACGGAGGAACAAACTCAAGCACGGTACTGACGGACAACAAGATCATGGTTTCGAGTTCAGGAAAGATAGTTGAAGGACCTGCTGGAACAACAACAACAGTATTACATGGTAATGCATCAGGTGCACCATCGTATAGTCAGGTTGTAAATGCAGATATTGCGTCAAATGCAGTGACTACGGATAAGATACTTGATGGGGAAGTAAAGACAGCAGACATAGCAGATGCAAATGTAACAGCCATAAAACTTACTGCAGGAGCAGGAACAGCAGGGAGGGTAGGAGTATCTGATGCACTGGGAGCCATAACCTATGGAAATATACCTGCAGGAAGCATAACGGGGAATAATCTGACCTCGACTGATTTAACGGTATTAGGAGGGACAGGAGCAACACTGACAGCAGTGACACTTAATATTGCGAACGATGCAGTGACTAATGCTAAGATGGCTGACAATGCCATCGGAACATTAGAACTTCAGGATAATGCAGTAACTACAAGTAAGATTTCAGATGCCAATGTCACTTTAGTCAAGCTGGGCACATCGGGTGTAGCTGATGCAAGTAAGATTTATAGTACCGATGGAGCTGGTGTCCCAATACTTATTCCTATCTCAACATTTGCCACCAATAACCTTCTCGATGGTCATATATTTATAGGTGATGCAGCCAATGTTGCTGTCGGCCGGCTGATGAGCGGAGATGCAACTATAAGCAATACCGGAGTATTAACAATATCAGATAATGCGATAACAACTAATAAGATTGCAAACCTGAATGTTACCAATGCAAAACTTTCATCAGATGCAGTGACGACGGATAAGATACTTGATGGAGAAGTAAAGACGGCAGACATTGCAGATGCAAATGTAACGGCAACTAAACTGACTGCAGGTGCAGGCACAGCAGGACGGGTAGGAGTAGCAGATGCATTAGGCGCGATAACTTATGGAAATTTACCAGCCGGAAGCATAACAGGGAATAATCTGACCTCGACTGATTTAACAGTAACGGGAGGAACAGGCGCTACATTGACAGCAGTAACCCTTGCCCTGGCTGACAATTCAGTCACCTATGCAAAGATGCAGACAGTGAGTACAACAAGCAAATTATTAGGAAGCTCAAGTACTACAATCCCTGTTCAGGAGATAACAATAGGAAGCGGTCTTACATTGACCGGCACAACACTTAATGCTGCCGGTTTGGGAGGCACTGTCACATCTGTTGGATTATCGTTGCCGTCATTTATTACTGTAACCAATTCCCCGGTAACCGGATCAGGAGTTCTGACAGGCACACTGGCAAGCCAGTCAGCGAATACTGTTTTTGCGGCACCGAATGGAAGCGCTGGTTCGCCGACATTCCGTTCACTGTTAGCTGCAGATATCCCTGTACTTGACTGGTCAAAGATCACAACAGGAAAACCCACAACACTTGCAGGATATGGAATTACAGATGCAGCTTTATCGACCCATAACCATACAATAGATGGATTATCGAATGTCACAATAACCGGGAAAGCGAATAATGATATTTTACAGTGGAATGGTTCGGCCTGGGTGAACAAGACATTATCTGGTGCCGGAATCATTACATCTGAAACTGACCCTATAGTAAAGGCAATAAACGGGATAGTAAAATCCAATGGGACGACCATATCGGCAGCAGTTGCCGGAACGGATTATGTTGCTCCCAATGCAGCAATTACAGCAGGGACGAATACAAAAATCACATACGATACAAAAGGTTTAGTAACTGCCGGTGCCAGTGCGGTTCTTGCCTCGGCAGATTATGCCGGTCAGGGAACCGCTACTGCAGTTTTGCATGGTGGCGGGGCAGGGAATCCATCATGGAGTCAGATAGTCAATGCCGATGTAGATCCGGCAGCTGGGATAGTTGATTCCAAGCTGGCAACAATAAGCACTGCAGGAAAAGTATCCAACTCGGCAACAACAGCAACGAGTGCAAATACAGCAAATACCATTGTATTAAGGGATGCATCAGGAAATTTCAGTGCAGGAACTATTACTGCGACATTATCCGGTAATGCCACCAGTGCCACCTCTGCAACTTCAGCCACGACAGCCGGAATAGCAACTAATCTGTCAGGAGGCGCAGGAGGATCAATCCCATATCAGTCAGGAGCCAGTACAACTGCAATGCTATCCAACGGGACAGCAGGGCAAGTTCTTACATCAAATGGCACAACACTGGCACCCTCCTGGACAAATCCGACAAACGGAACAGTCACTTCAGTCGGATTATCACTCCCGGCATTTATTACTGTAACCAATTCACCGGTAACCGGATCCGGAACCCTTACCGGTACTCTGGCAAGTCAGACTGCGAATACATTTTTTGCAGCACCTAATGGAAGTGCAGGAACCCCGACATTCCGTTCAATAGTGGCTGCAGATATTCCAAATATTGCTGAAAGCCAGGTGACCAATCTGGTTACTGACTTATCGAACAGGGCATTAACGAGTACTACGATAAATGGTCACGCCTTAAGTTCCAATGTTGTAATATCAGCTTCTGATATCACAACTGGTACTCTTCCGCATGCTCAGCTGCCAGCTCTAGTTAGTGGTGATATTCCAAACAATGGTGCAAATACGACTGGCAATGCTGCAACCGCTACAACCGCTACAACCGCGACAAATGCAATCAATACAGCAATAACCAATGATGTAGCGACGGCAACGTCAGTTTATCCGACATGGGTTACGGCCAATACTGGAAATCTGCCACAGACTGTATCCTCGACAAAGTTAAGTTTTGTTCCAAGCACGGGTATTTTAACAGCGACAGGATTTGCAGGGCCATTAACGGGCAATGCAACGACAGCCACAACAGCGACAAATATTGCAGGCGGGAGCCTGGGAACAATTTTGTACCAGTCAGGAGCAGGAACGACATCGATGTCGGGAGTCGGAACTTCTGGACAAGTTTTGACCTCGGGAGGCGCAGGTGCTCCTACCTGGACAAATCCGACTAACGGAACAGTAACTTCTGTTGGATTATCTCTTCCGGCATTCATTACTGTTTCAAATTCGCCGGTTACAGGCTCTGGTACATTGACGGGAACACTGGCAAGCCAGTCAGCGAATACTGTTTTTGCTGCACCAAATGGGAGTGCAGGAGCCCCGACATTCCGTTCACTTGTTGCTGCAGATATTCCAAATATTGCAGAAAGTCAGGTAACCAACCTGAGCACTGACCTGTCGAACAGAGCATTGACTAGTACAACAGTTAACGGGCATGCATTAAGTGCAAACGTCGTTGTTTCAGCATCAGATATTACTACAGGAACCCTGCCTCATGCTCAGTTACCAGCCCTTGTAAGCGGAGATATTCCGAATAATGCTGCAAATACTTCTGGCAATGCTGCAACAGCAACAACGGCTACTTCAGCCACCACTGCCAGCAATCTGTCGGGCGGAAGCATAGGGACAATTCCTTACCAGTCGGGGATCGGAACAACATCGATGTTGGCAGTCGGATCCACAGGTCAGATATT